>NZ_JBQIOP010000036.1:0-43185 GCF_056822245.1 Petralouisia sp.
AGATGGATGGAGCTGACTGTCACTAATCGGTCGAGGGCTTGACCAGGAAGAAGAAGGTGGATGGATTGTCTGGCTGTATGGATTTTTGAAGGTATATGAAATATTGCTTTACAAATGGCAATATATTTGGTATACTTTTGTAAGTGGCCTAGTGGCTCAGTTGGTTAGAGCGCCGCCCTGTCACGGCGGAGGTCGAGGGTTCGAGTCCCTTCTGGGTCGTTCACATCTTTATATAACAGCGTATATAAGGATGTACAGAACAAATATGGGATCTTAGCTCAGCTGGGAGAGCATCTGCCTTACAAGCAGAGGGTCACAGGTTCGAGCCCTGTAGGTCCCATTTTTATGCCTGAATCATCAGACAGGCCGATGTGGCTCAATTGGCAGAGCAGCTGATTTGTAATCAGCAGGTTATCGGTTCGAGTCCGATCATCGGCTCTTTGAAAATTTATTATGGATGGATTCCCGAGTGGCCAAAGGGGGCAGACTGTAAATCTGTTGGCACCGCCTTCGAAGGTTCGAATCCTTCTCCATCCATTAGGATAAGTTAAATTCGTTTTTCTTATCCGCTCATCTTATTCCGCGGGGTGGAGCAGTCTGGAAGCTCGTCGGGCTCATAACCCGAAGGTCATAGGTTCAAATCCTATCCCCGCAATTTTTTCGTTAACTGCCCAGTTAGCTCAGTTGGTAGAGCAGAGGACTGAAAATCCTCGTGTCTCTGGTTCGATTCCGGAACTGGGCATTTGCAAATTTATTATGGGATATTAGCTCAGTTGGTAGAGCACTTGACTTTTAATCAAGTTGTCCGGGGTTCGAATCCCCGATGTCTCATTTATTGTCATAGTAAGAAGCCTTAATCTTTAAGGCTTCTTTTTTAGTATTTTTCACCCATGCTCTTCACAAAGGCGGTTCAGCAGGCTTAATACCAGGATCATGTCATTATCATTCAGCAGTTTAAATTTAGACAAAGCTTTGTTTACCAGTTCTGGATTTTGCTGTTGCTGGTCGAAAAATTCAGCAGGCGTTACCTGAAAATAATCACAAATGGAAAAAAATTCAGTTAAAGAAGGAAGTGATTTTCCGGAAGAAATATTGTTGATATAACCTCTGCTATGCCCTAAATCATAGCTCATTTGATATTCTGAAATTCCTTTTTTAATTCGAAGCTGTGTAATCCGGTTTTTGACAAATTCATCCATGGCATTCTCCTCTTAGATATATACATAATTATAAATGAGAAACATTAAAAATATTCTATGCAAAAATGTTATAATATCTTGAAACATCTATTTTAAAATGTTATTATATGATGAGAAATGATTATATTAAAAAAATGAGGGGAAAAGACATTTATAAAATGATAATGGCAGCAGTATGGAAAATGGAGAATAACAATGCAGAAGAATGTGGCAGAAAATTTACGAATGTTATTATTATGTCTTTGTTTCCTTTTTTTATTAAAAGTCCTGCAGGCAAAGGCTGCGGTTTTGGAGCCGACGGAAGAATATGAACTGGGTGAGGAAACGGAAGAATATGAATTGGGTGAGGAGTATGAGGGAAAGATTTCATATAGTGAGAAAAAAAGGTGTTTTCGTTTTACAGTTCCGGAAAAATCTCACGTTACTTTATATTTAAAATACAGCGGAAAAGGATGCGGGGGAACAATTTACGATGAATTCGGAAAGGAAGTTTTGAGAAGAGAAGATTTAACATTTCAATTGAATATTTTTACTGGCTGGGCTTCGGCAGAATTGTCCAGAACGCTCCCGCCCGGAACTTATTATATGAAAATATGGAATGAAGGAGAATGGAAATGGCAGCATTGCAGATTTTCTTTTCGGATTGAGGCGAGAAAGCCGTTAAAAATTTTATATATTTTTTGTCTGTATTCTTTCAAAAAGTATTGAAATTTTAATGAAGTTTGTGATACTATTAGCAGAGATTCTGTAAAAGAATCTTACTAATAAAAAGGAGAAGGAAAAATGGCAAACAGATTTGTGTTAAACGAGACATCTTATCATGGAGCAGGCGCAATTCAGGAGATTGCAGCAGAAGCAAAAGGAAGGGGGTTCCAGAAAGCTTTTGTATGTTCTGATCCGGATTTGGTGAAATTTGGAGTGACAAAGAAAGTATTGGATGTATTGGATGAAGCGGGCTTAGTTTATGAATTATATTCTGACATTAAACCGAATCCAACCATTGAGAATGTTCAGACTGGCGTAGAGGCGTTTCGGAAATCTGGGGCAGATTATCTGATAGCAATTGGCGGCGGTTCTTCCATGGATACTGCAAAAGCTATCGGCATCATTATTAATAACCCTGATTTTGAAGATGTGGTGAGTCTGGAGGGCGTTGCGCCTACTAAGAATAAATCTGTTCCGATTTTTGCGGTTCCCACAACTGCAGGAACGGCGGCAGAAGTTACCATTAATTATGTTATTACAGATGCAGCGAAAAACCGTAAAATGGTATGTGTTGATCCGAAAGATATTCCTGTTGTAGCATTTGTAGATTCAGACATGATGGCTTCTATGTCGAAGGGTTTAACAGCGGCTACCGGTATGGATGCTTTGACCCATGCAATTGAGGGATATATTACAGCGGGCGCCTGGGAATTATCCGATATGTTCCATATTAAAGCCATTGAAATTATTGCAAGAAGCCTCCGCGGCGCTGTGAATAATACACCCGAAGGAAGAGAAGGAATGGCATTGGGACAGTATGTGGCAGGTATGGGCTTTTCTAATGTTGGACTGGGAATCGTTCATTCCATGGCACATCCTCTGGGAGCTCTGTATGATACGCCTCATGGCATTGCAAATGCAATTATTCTGCCAACTGTTATGGAGTATAATGCGGAAGCCACAGGAGAGAAATACCGCGACATTGCAAAGGCAATGGGAGTGGAAGGTACAGACGCCATGTCTCAGGAAGAATATCGGAAAGCCGCTATTGACGCTGTGAAGAAGCTCTCGGAAGATGTAGGAATTCCGGCTGATTTGAAAGAAATTGTTAAGAAAGAGGATATTCCTTTCCTTGCGCAATCTGCTTATGACGATGCATGCAGACCTGGCAATCCCAAGGAAACCAGTGTAGAGGATATCACCAAATTATATGAATCACTGATCTGATATAAAAATACAAACAGAAGTGACAGAACGGGCTGTTGGGAAATGGTAATTTTCCAATGGCCCTTTTTAATGGATTATGGGGATGAATGATAGTATGGGCGTAATTATGGGAATGAATGGTAGTATGGGCGTGATTGTGTGGATGGATTTACAGATTATGCGAATAAATCATTGCATAATAGGGAAAATGGTATTATAATATAAAAATACGCGTACTGTATGTAACAGCAACAGAAGCGAAAGCGTAAGGAGGTAGGAGAAATGGCTCAGGTAACAAAAGAAACAATGATTGGTGAATTGCTTCAAATTGATGAAAATGTAGCGCCGATTTTACTGGAGATTGGCATGCACTGCCTTGGCTGCCCGTCATCTCAGATGGAGACAATTGCAGAAGCAGCGATGGTACATGGCATTGATCCGGATGCGTTAGTAAATAAAATCAATGAATTTCTGGCTAAATAAAAGTACTGCCAGATTTGCCGGATGATGAAGAAGATTTTAGGGAATGGAGTAAAAGGCTATGTTCAATACACAGCCCTTACTCCATCTTTCTTTTGTTCAGGGCAGCTGACTGCAGATATTGCATAGGCTGCCAAATGTATGATTCATGAATAAAAATTCTCTTCTTACACAAAATTTAAAATATTTGAGTGAATTCCCCCTTTGGCGCTTCATAAAATTATGAAGATATTTCCGTGATATAATAAGTTAATGTATGAAGCAGCGGTACGTCATTGCTTCATATGACATGTTTCCGTTATTCTTAGAATGAAGGAAACGACAAAATTTGCCGGAAAATTCATAAGTTCTTTTTTCTTTTCCCAAATACGGAAGTATAAGTTCCGCGGCTGCCAGCACAGCTATATTTTTATTGACAGAATTTTCCAGGCAAACAAGTTGCTTAAAAGGTCTTTTGCAAAAATGCAGGAACAGGCGGTTTATAGTAAACATTTGTTAAAGTGAGAAATATACAGATGACAGGTGTGTTTCCAGGTTAATTTTATCGGATTTCCACATACTATAAATCTATGGAACAGGATGTGCAGAAACAGATATGTACATTTGTAATATAGAAAACTCTCTTGAAATGTGTTGTGAGTGCAAAGACCGGATAATTCGTGTTGGCTCCTTTCTGCCTGAACCAGACTTGCATTTCAATATCATTTATAGCATACAAATAATACCAAATGCAAGGTGTTTTGGCAAAATTTTAGAGATTTTATATTTTTTTTAGAAAATCCAGGAGTGTACGACTTGACGAAATATGAGAATATGTAATATACTTTGAGTACTATGAAAAGGTTAGCTTTCACAGTAACCCCCATCATGCTCAGCCTGTCGTCCGGCGGGCCGCATGGCCATCCATACTGTGGAAGCCAGGGGCTTTCACAGTAAATATACAAGTTAGTTTTGCATTAACATAGATTCAGTTGAACATGAAGAGTTTAAGAAGTTTTGATTTCTGATGTGGCAGTTGAGGAGAAGGAAGTGATCACATGAAAATTGAAAAAGTAAATGAGAACCAAATTCGCTGCACCCTTACAAGAGAAGATCTGGCAGATCGCCAGCTTAAGTTAAGCGAACTGGCATATGGAACGGAAAAAGCGAAGATGCTTTTTCGTGACATGATGCAGCAGGCAGCCTATGAATGTGGATTTGAGGCAGAGGATATTCCGTTGATGATTGAGGCGATTCCTTTGTCCGCAGATACAATTATTTTGATTATAACGAAGGTGGAGTATCCGGAGGAACTGGATACCAGATTTTCACAGTTTGCCCCGGGAGATCCTGAGGATGAAGTAAAGGATGAATTTACCGGAGAAGAGACAGATAAGGTCTTTGAAACAGCAGGGGCAGATGATATTTTAGATTTGGTCCGCAGACTTCAGGAACAGACCAAAAGCGCTGAAGCTGCCGAAGGTGCGGATGATTTTATTCCTGTGGAGAAAGCGTCCCGCAAGGATAAGAAAGAACCGAAAGAACCTTTGGTAGTGGATATCACGAAGCTGTTTGTATTTGATGAACTGGATGAGGTTAACCGGTTGGCACGGGTACTGAAGGGATTCTATAATGGGTGCAATGTGCTTTATAAGAATAAACTGAACCGGAAATATTATCTGATTATCAGTAAAAGCCACCATACGCCGGAAGAATTTAATAAAGTATGTAATATTTTGGCGGAGTATGCCCATCAGGAGAAGTATTCTTCGGCAATCCGGGCATATTTTGAAGAACATTATGAGTTGATATTAAAAGAAGATGCATTGCAGACGTTAAGTAAGATTTGAACTGAGTGTAAGTCCCAGAGTATTTTATAATTGCGCTCTGGTGTTTTATATCATAGGACAGCGCTCCTATGATATAAAACATATAATGCACGGGAGGATAAAATGTCAGACACAGACAACATGCAGGAGAAAGCTGCCGGCAGAAAACTGAGAGAGGGGCAGCCGGATTCTGCAGGAGGGCAATTTGTTGGCAGAAGGCCCAGGGAAGAGCAGCCGGGTTCTGCAGAAGAGCAATTCGTTGGCAGAGGGTTCAGAGAAGAACAGCCGGATTCTGCAGGAGGGCAATTCGTTGGCAGAGGGTTCAGAGAAGAACAGCCGGATTCTGCAGGAGAGGAAGCAGAGAGGCAGACTGCGGGCAGAAGGTTCAGGGAAGAACAGCCGGATTCTGCAGGAAGAGAAACAGAAAGGCAGGCCAACAGAAGGAGGCCCCAGAACCGATCTAGAAGAAGGAGACGGAGGAGATCCGGAAGAAATAACAGAATGCCGGTGTTTGTTGCTGCTGTTTTTATAACAGCAGTAGTTTTGCTTGCCCTTTTAAGCGTTGTGATAAAGAAATACAGTCCCACCAAAGAGCGGGCAGATTTGAATGAATATTACAACGTCCAGGGAGAGGAAGATCTGGCGGTGGTTCTGGACGGGAAACGTCTGGAAGAAACGGCAAAAATCTGGGATGGACATGTATACATGGATTACAAACTGGTTCAGCAATATCTGAATCAGCGGTTTTATTGGGATTACAATGAAAATATCCTGCGGTATGTTACGAACACGGATATAGTTTCTGTCAATGCAGGCAGTACAGAATATACGGTGACAAAAAAGAACGAAAGTACAGATTATGTGATAGTAAAAGTCGATGGAGAGCACATGTATCTGGCATTGGATTTCGTTCAGAATTATACAAATATTGATTTTGATGTGTATCAGAATCCAAACAGAGTAAAGATTACGGCTTCCTGGGGTGAGGTTCAGACGGCGTCTGTCCGCAAGAAAACGGAGATCCGGGTAAAAGGCGGCATTAAGAGTCCGATTGTAGCAGATTTGGAAAAGGGAAGCAAAGTCACGGTGTTAGAGGCCGGAGAGGACTGGAGCAGGGTCTGTACCCAGGACGGACTGATTGGATGGCTGAAAAATAAAAGACTGGGGGAACCGGCGGCTGAGACGCTGTCAAGAGAGTTTGAAGAACCGGTATTTTCCCATATGCTGAAGGAGGGGCCGATAAGCCTTGGGTGGCATCAGGTGACTACTCCGGAAGCTAATGACAGGATTTCCAATATTCTGCAGACTACCAAGGGCGTGAATGTGATTTCTCCCACCTGGTTTTACCTGAATGACAATGACGGGAATATTTTTTCACTGGCCAGCAGAGAGTATGTGAGTTACTGCCACCAGAACAATGTGGAGGTCTGGGCTTTGGTCAGCAATCTTGAGAATCCGGAGGCCGACAGTACTTATGTGCTGACGCATACCTCTACCCGGGATTATCTGGCAAACCAGATCATTGCAGCAGCCATTGAGTATGATTTAGACGGGGTTAACCTGGATTTTGAGGCGCTGAGCGGCGACGTGGGAGACGCCTATATACAGTTTATACGCGAGCTTTCCTTAAAGTGTGAGAACAATAATCTGGTGCTTTCTGTGGATAATTACGTGCCAACAAGCTATACGGCATTTTATAACCGCGCAGAGCAGGCTTTGTTTGCGGATTATGTGATTATTATGGGATATGATGAGCATTACAGCGGCTCCGAGGATATTGGTTCTGTGGCTTCCATTGGATTTGTGCGGGAAGGGGTGGAGAATACTTTAAAAGAAGTTCCGCCGGAGCAGACCATTTTGGGTATGCCGTTCTACAGCAGAGTTTGGGAACTGACGCCTAAGGATGGAGCCGGAGAGGATGTGGAATCTGCAGCGGAGGATTACCTTCCATATACGTTCACCTGTACGGAGGAGGGGATGCAGACTGTGGAAAACCGCTATACAGAAAACGGCGCCCAGGCAGTCTGGTCTGATGAGGACGGCCAATATACGGCTTCATATGAGAAAGATGGAAAAACCTATAAAATGTGGATTGAGAATGAGACTTCTTTAGAGGAGAAGCTGAAAGTCATGAAACAGAATCATCTGGCCGGGGCAGCTTATTGGAAACTGGGTCTGGAGCGGCCGTCTGCCTGGGATACGATTATTAAATATGTGAATTAAACAGCGGTGAAATTACAAACAATTTCATCGGGTTCAGGAAAATCTGAGACAGACAAATTTTAGTAGTTGACAGAAAAGAATTTTTCTGATATTATATTCGAAATTGAAGGATGGTTATTACGTTGTAAGCTATACCTGTTTATTAAATCTGTGGTGGATGTTACCACAGCTTAATAAGCAGGTATTTTTGCATTTTAAGAATTTTGAAAGAGCAATACTGTTGGGGAAGTCATTTTTATAAAAATTTTGTGGAGAAGAAAAATGCTTATTACAAAAATTTATAACAATAACGCGGTGGAAAGCAGGGATAAAAATCACAGAGAAATTGTAGTAGTCGGGTGCGGAATTGCTTTTCGGAAACGAACGGGGGATCAAATCGAGGATTCCAAAATACAGAAAATTTTCGTATTGTCGGAACCAGATGTGAATGTGAAATTTAAAGAATTTCTTTCTTATATTCCGGTAGATTACCTGACAATGGGCAATGAAATTATCAGCTGTGTACAGGAGAAGCTGTCGGTTGAGCAGAATACGCTGCTTTATCTCAGTTTGGTGGATCATATTTACGGGGCTGTTCAGCGGTATAAGAAGGGGATAGAAGTTAAAAATATGATGCTGTGGGATATCCGGCGGTTTTACCGGGAGGAATATGAAACGGGGCTTTATATTCTGCAAATTGTGGAGAACTACACAGGAGTGCGGCTTTCGGAAGATGAGGCAGGTTTTTTTGCATTTCATATTGCAGAAGCGCGGATGAATGAGAATTCCATGGACATGCAGAAAATAATAGATATTATGGCAGAATTGTCCAGTATCGTGAAGTATCATTTTCAGGTGGAATTTAACCAGGAAAGTGTGTATTATTACCGATTTGTGACGCATTTAAAATTTTTTGCCCAAAGACTGGTGAGCGGAAAAATGTATGGCCAGGATGATCAGGACGAATTGTTAGATGCCATTAAAAGAAAATATGTGAATTCTTATAACTGTGTAATAAAAATAAAAGAATTTGTGAAAAACAGGTATTCCTACGTATTGTCAGAGGATGAAATGCTTTATTTGACAATTCATATTGAACGGATTATATATAAAAGCAATGGTTGACCGAAAAAGCAATGTTTTGGATGGATGGTTACATTCAGTTGGCCACACCTTCAAATTTATAAAAAATGGAGGTAGAAGGAATGGGAAAGTATGAAAGTCTGGCAAGAGAAATTGTCGAAAAAATTGGAGGAAAGGAGAATATCGTAAGTTTGACTCACTGCGTTACGCGGCTTCGTTTTGTCCTGCAGGATGAAAGTGCGGCAGACGAGGGAGGACTTAAGAGCATGGAAGGCGTCGTGACGGTGATGAAAAGCGCCGGGCAGTTTCAGGTGGTAATCGGCAGCCATGTGCCGGAGGTTTATACAGATGTATGCGCAGTGGCAGGAATAGAGAACAGAGAACAGGCTTCAAAAGAGCAGGAAAAATCTTCCGGAGGGCTTGCAAACCGGTTTATTGATACCGTTTCCGGCATTTTTCAGCCAATTCTTGGCATTATGTCTGCATGCGGCATGTTAAAGGGGTTAAACTGCCTGTTTGCTTTCATGGGACTGTATGCAGAGTCCAGTGGAACTTACTTGTACCTGAATGCATTCAGTGACGCAATGTTCATGTTTCTGCCAGTATTTCTGGCATTTACAGCCTCTAAGAAATTCAACTTGAAGCCTTTTGTGGGAATTTCAATTGGATGCGCCCTTTGCTACCCAGCAGTTCAGCTTGGAACCCTTTCTGCGGCAGCAGAACCCTTATATACGCTGTTTGAAGGGACAGTTTTTGAATCACCGGTATATCAGACTTTTTTTGGAATACCTGTGATTGCAATGGATTATACTTCAACGGTAATACCTGTGATTTTGATTGTATATTTTGCTTCAAAGGTGCAAAAGCTGATGGAAAAAGTGATACCGGAAATTGTTGCATTCTTTTTTGTACCGATGTTTACGTTGTTGATTGCTCTTGCAGTTGGGTTTATTGTTATTGGGCCCGTGGCTACTTTTGGATCAAACTTAATCCTGCAGGGAATTCTTATGGTACGGGGCATAAGTCCGCTGATTGCAGGCGCTTTGGTAGGAGGGTTCTGGCAGGTATTGGTAATGTTCGGCCTTCATTGGGGATTTATTCCAGTTTATGTGAATAATATAATGACGGTTGGCTATGACAATATCATGATGCCTTTCTTTGGAGCGACCTGGGCCACAACAGGGGTTGTTTTGGCGATTATGGTTAAGACGAAAAATGAGAAATTAAGGGGACTTTGCATTCCGTCAGCTATTTCCGGCTTTTTTGGAGTTACAGAACCTGCAATTTACGGCATCACTTTACCCAGGAAAAAACCTTTTATTATTTCCTGTATTGCAGCAGCCATTGTAGGAGCGTTTTACGGCATAGTTGATTTAAAAGAATATATTTTTGGGGGATTTGGAATTTTTGAATTTCCGGCAATGATTGATCCTTCCACTGGTGATATGTATAATGTGACCATGGCGGCTGTGGGCGCAATTGCGGCTACTGTTCTGGGATTTATTCTGGCTTTCATATTTTGCAAAGAGGACGCCGAAAGCAGTGATGCCAGTGAGAAAGCTAAGGCAGAAAATCATGAAAAAATATCTGTGAAAAAAGAGATAATAACAAGTCCCCTGACAGGAAAAATTATTCCTCTTGCTGAAGTAAAGGATGCGGCCTTTTCTTCCGGCATACTTGGAAAAGGCATCGCGGTTCTGCCGGAACTTGGCAGAGTTGCAGCCCCGGCAGATGGGACGATACAGGCAGTATTTCCTACGAAGCATGCCATTGGAATGGTAACGGAGCATGGAGTGGAAATATTGATTCATATAGGAATGAATACCGTGCAGCTGAACGGGGAGGGATTTGAGTCCCATATTAAGGAAGGCATGAGGGTAAAAAGGGGAGATATTCTGGTAACCTTTGATAAAGAACTGATCCTGGAAAAAGGCTGTTCTTTAGAAACACCGGTTTTAATAACCAATGTGGATGATGTGGCGGACTTGATTGAAACAGAGAAGGATACGGTTGAATCAGGTGATGAATTGCTGACTGTAATTTTTTAAAGGAGAACAGGAACATGTCTTTGAAAGAGAATTTTTTATGGGGAGGCGCAACGGCGGCCAATCAGTGTGAGGGAGGTTATGCATCCGGCGGGCGCGGACTGGCCAACGTAGATTTACTTCCGGCAGGTGAAGATCGCTATGCAGTAATGACCGGACGCAAAAAAATGTTTGTTTTTGATAAGGAGCATGATTATCCGGCTCAAAGGGCCATTGAGATGTATCAGCATTACAAAGAAGATATCCGTATGTTTGCTGAGATGGGATTCAAAGTATACCGGATGTCCATTGCATGGTCCAGGATTTTTCCGAAAGGAGACGAGGAAACACCGAATGAAGAAGGGCTTTCCTATTATGAAGATGTATTCCGTTTGTGCAGGAAGTACAAGATTGAACCGCTGGTTACGATTACGCATTTTGATTGTCCGATGCATCTGGTAGAAATGTACGGCGGTTGGAGAAGCCGCAGGATGCTGACGTTTTATGAAAGGCTTTGCCGCACCCTGTTTTGCAGATACCGGGAATATGTAAGATACTGGATTACATTTAATGAAATCAATATGATCCTGCATGCGCCATTTATGGCAGCCGGGATTTGCTTTGAAGAAGGGGAACATGAAAAACAGGTGGTGTATCAGGCAGCCCATCATGAACTTCTTGCCAGTGCGCTGGCAGTAAAGCTTGCAAAAGAGATTAATCCTGAAAACCAGGTGGGCTGTATGCTGGCAGCCGGCCAGGCATATCCATATTCCTGCAAGCCTGAAGATGTCTGGGCCGCAATGGAGATGGATCGGAAAAGCTATTTGTTTATTGATGTGCAGGCCCGGGGAAGCTATCCGGAGTACGGCCTGAAATTGATGGAACGGGAAGGGGTAAAACTTCAGATTGAATCAGGAGATTTGGAATTACTCAGAGATAATACAGTGGATTTTATTTCTTTTTCATATTATAATTCCATGTGTGCAAGCGCCGATCCGGAATTAAATGCGGCGATCAAAGGAAATATTTTTGCTTCTTTAGAAAATCCATATCTGCCCGCAAGTGAATGGGGATGGCAGATTGATCCTCTGGGACTTCGCATTACATTAAATGTGCTCTATGATCGATACCGCAAACCGCTGTTTATTGTGGAAAATGGATTGGGCGCAACAGATACCCCAGATGAAAACGGCTATGTGGAGGATGATTACCGGATTGATTATCTCAGAGAGCACATTCGGGAAATGAAGAAAGCAGTGGAAGAAGACGGAGTAGATTTATTGGGATATACCACCTGGGGATGCATTGACCTGGTCAGCGCTTCTTCCGGAGAAATGCGGAAGCGGTATGGTTTTATTTACGTGGATAAGAACGATGATCACACAGGTACAATGAAGCGGATTCCCAAGAAATCATTTTACTGGTATCAAAAAGTCATCGAAAGTAATGGGGAGCTGCTGTAATTTTACAGCAGTCGGTCAAAATACAAAAAGGTTGCATCAAAAACTCTCTCAGAGTTTGATGCGGCCTTTTACTTTTTCCAATTGTGCCAGTCACAACATTTATCGTTCCTGTCACCTCATTTCTAAAGTTTTTTTACTAAGTATGCCGATAACATTAGTGACCGAAAATAGATCTATTTCAGGTTTGGAAAGCAGCGGGAGAAACCGGAAGAAAATTTTCGGAAATATCACGAGGTGGACGGAGTTGAAGATTGCAATCTGTGATGATGAAAAGTATGTGCGCAGTTTTATACGGAAGCTGATAGAGCAGCAGGAACCGGACTGCGAAATTGTGGAATTTTCTTCCGGCAGAGAGTTGCTCCGGTCCCTGGGACTGGACAGTTATATTTCGGAAGCAATTGATATTCTTTTTCTGGATATTTCCATGGAAGATATGGATGGGATAACCGTGGCAAAGCGGCTGCGGGAAGCTGCCAAAGAGCAGGAAACGGCAGTATGGGGCAGTCTTCCGCTTTTGATTTTTATATCGGGCTATCCGGAATATGCCATGGAGGCTTTTTCAGTTCATGCGTATCAATTTCTGGTGAAGCCCATTGAGGAAAAGGAATTTGCGGCAGTGCTTCAGCAGGCTGCGGAGGAATGCCGGATTTTGAAGGGCAGAAGGCAGGAGACGCCCCGGGAATTGCTGATTCGCAAAGGGAATACCACAAGAAAGATTCCGGAAGAGGATATTTATTATGTGGAAAGCAGCAACCGTAAGGTGATTCTATGTCTGAGCTGTGAAAAAATCACTTATTACGGCAAGATCAGCGGACTGGAGGAGGAACTTTCGGAGAATTTCTTCCGGGTGCATAAAGGTTATCTGGCAAATATGAAATATGTGGAACGGTACAGCCGGACAGAGGTTTGGATGAAAAACGGTGACAAACTGCTGATCTCAAGATATAAATACCAGGATTTTGTGAAAGCATACCTGAGGTATATTTCGGAGGGAAATTATTGAGGCAGAAGTTGTTTTAATGAAAGGAAAATGTATTTCAAATTACAGTGATGCTGCAGCACAATGACGGCAGGTCAGAAGGCGGTAGCCAGTAAGCAGGAGGTAAGAGTATGAGAGTAACAGATCAGATTATGAATGCAACAGCAAGAAGAGCCGGAGTTCCGGTGAACATGTCTCTGGTGAATCATTTGAACAAGAATCAGAACAGTCTGGAGGATTTGTTCGGGAACAGCGCTGCTGCGGATGTGACTCAGAAAAAAGAGTATGAGAAGCAGGAAAAAACAGCGGAGGAACTGGCAAAGAGCGCACAGGCATTCTTGGCAGAAGGGCAGGATTCCATATTTGCTAAAGCAAAGGAAAGCGGAAATATGGATGAAATTCACAGCCACGTGGAAAAGCTGCTGGAGAATTACAATGCTGTGTTAAAGTCCTTAAAATCCAATGCTTCCCCGTTGGATGACTATTACCGTCAGATGTTAAGCGGCGCAGCAGGGGAACACAGCGAAGCGTTAAAGACAGCCGGGATCACCATTGGAAAAGACGGAACTTTAAGCTTAGATAAAAACAAATTAAAAGAGGCGGATGTGGAAAGCCTGGAGAAACTTTTCGGGCCATCCGGATCATTTTCAGAAAAAGTTGCTTTTCTGGGCGATCGGATTGCAGACAATGCCGGAGCCAATGCGTTAAGTTATTCCAGTAAATACAATTCCAACGGGAACAGCTATGCGTCTCTTGGAAATAAGTATGATATCTGGGGTTAAGGGAATCAGTTTAAAGGAGCAGGTCAGCCTTTTTGCAGGCTGACCTGTCTCTTTTGGGTTTTATTTGCAGCTGCGAAAAAAGAATATGGTAATTCTTGACGAAAGGATTCTTCTCATGTTATTCTGATGTCGAAATATTAATTTTAGTAATTTATTAGGAAGGAAAGGAAAGTTATGCAGTTGAAAAGGACAGCTAGTTTTGTTCTGGCAATTCTGTTTGCGGCGTCATTTGTGACTGGCAGTTTTACCGGCCAGGCATATGCATCTCAGTTGGAAGATGCAGGTAAAGCGGCAGATGCAGGAGAGAGTGGGAGATATTACTACAGTCAGCTTCCGGAGGAAGCCCAGGGATTTTATGATGCCATGTATCAAATGTATACAAAGGGGATTTTTAAAACAGGAACCGGAGATTATGATCTGGTGGCAAACAAGCATCTGAACCAGTCGCAGCTTGACGGGTATGCCAATGGAAATATGACCCTTCTCACCTATATGGGTGCGGCAAGGGACGCTTTTTATGCCGATTATCCGGAGATTTTTTATGTGGACTTTTCTTATCTGACTTTGAGAGTGACGAAAAAGGGCTCAGAGTACTGCGCTTATCTGGGGCCGGGCAGAAGTGATCATTACTTTGTAAAAGGATTTAATAGCCAGGCGGAAGTGGAAGCGGCTATTGCCGAATATGAAGCCAGAATTCAGGAGCTTGCGGCGGGAGCCGACAGCCTTTTGGCCGAAGAGGGAAAAGACCCTCAGGAGCAGAAAGTTGCCTATATTCATAATGAACTGATCCAGCACACGTCTTACCGGATGGAAAATACCTGCAGGACAGAAAATACAGGGCACATCCGGACGGCATACGGCGCCTGGATCAAGGGAGAAAGTCTGTGTGAAGGCTATGCCAGAGCCATGAAGGCAGCTTTGGATCGGCTGGGCATCCAGTGTATCCTGGTACAGGGAGGATTTCAGCGTACCATCGACCAGGCAGAGCCCCATATGTGGAATTATGTCCAGCTGGACAATGTATGGTACGGTCTGGATGCCACAGCAGATGATCCAATATCTCCTCTTCCGGGAGAAGGGGGCCTGGATGGCTTTGAGCGGACTGATTATCTTCTGGCAGGGAATGAGACGATGAGCAAAAGGCATGTTCCGGACGGGGTTATGTCAGAAGCCAATTTTGAATTTCAGTATCCGGAGCTTGCAGGGGCAGACAGAATGTTTCAGGAGGTGGCCAACACCAACGGCCTGAAAGTAGAGTTCAGCAGCGATGCTTTAAGCGGTGATGTGAAAATGGGAGTGTATAAGGTAAGCTACAAGGGGATGGGCGCAGCCAAATCAATGGAAAACGGCAAATATATTCTGTGGCGCACGTCTGAGTACGATGCCGAGAAAAACACCTGGAAATATGGCAGATGGGCCTATATCCTGCCGGATGTATATAAGTTTACAGATACAGAAACGGAAGTTACGATGCAGCTTGCAACTGCGGAATATTCTGAATTTGCAGTTACCAGCGAGGGGCCGGGGGACTATACGGAGAATAGTTTGGAAGGGATTAAGAGATTGTCTTTTTGGGGAGATCCGCTGCTGTTTGACGCATATACTGAGGTATTGTACAATCCTAACGGAACCTATCAGGCGCCTCCGTTTGTCAGGAAAGCAGTTCCTTCCCTGACTTCCAGGATATCAATTGGGAAAACTCATGCAATCAGGATAGAATTTGATGAAACTTTAAAACTGGCAGAGGGCGCCCAGGGGCCGGGAATCGATGTCAGTGTTTTGCAGGAGGAGACCACTGCGGTTGAGAACTGCAGGATTGAGAACATTGCATGGGACAAAGACAGAACCGTCAGCTTTGATTTTACACCCAGTGAACTGTGGCTGGATGAACAGGTGGATTATGTATTTAATGTAACTGGTCTGGTGGGCAGTGAAAGCGAAAAGGTTCCGAAAAATTTCAGCTATACGGCTTCCAGAAGAAAGGCAATCTGCGCTTTCCGTTCTCAGGGATATTATTTTAGTTATTTTGGAAGACCGCAGCTTTTGGAAAATTCAGATCTTTCCAAGAAAGATTTCCAGGAGTGGAAAACAGATGACAATGCTGCTGTAACACCGGAGATGCTGACGGGCCTGACCCTTGTGGCAACTTCTACCTCAAATGGGGATACAGATATTATTAATAATAAGCTTGAGGGTGAACTGGGCGCGGCAGTGAAGAGCAGCGAGACATATAACATTGATCTTCTGACCTGCAACAAAAATGTTTTATCAGTGGGTTCTTCGGTTCGCTTGGCCGTTGGATTCCCCAAGGGCTATGGGCCGGATGACGAGGGAGTTACCTTTAAGGCATACCATTTTAAGCGGGATCAGAATGGGCAGATTGTTGGATTGGAGGAAGTGCCTTTAACTGTCACACGGTATGGTCTTGTGATCCTGTGTAAATCCTTCAGTCCCTTTGCAGTTGTGGCAGTGGAGGATGACGGGACAAATCCCAAAACAACCAAATCCATGATTCTTTCATCTACTTTGGGCGGACAGATTACCGGAGCGGAAAATGGAGTCCTGACGCTGGCTCAGGGAGAAGTCCGGGAACTGGCCATCCAGGCAGATGACGGATATGTAATTGACGCTGTGGTATCAGGGGGAAAATATCAGGAAATTACAGACAGTAAATCCATGACTATTAAGGCTGACTATAAATCTTTAAGAGACGGAGATATTATTGAAGCTCAGTTTGTGGCTGAGACAGTTCGCCAGAAGGAGACAGACCGCGGGGAAACTCTGGTTCTGCCGGCGCCGGTTCCGGCTCAGGTGAAGCTTGACATGGACAGCATAACGACAGAAGAGAAGAAAGGCTTTGAGATCACGTCAGAGATCACAGCGGCAGAAGGACAGGATTATACCTGCCAGTGGTATAAGGACGGAGAGCCCTTAGAAGGGCAGACCAGAAGCAGCCTGACAGTTCCGACAGCGGTGAAACAGGATGAAGGCGCTTATACACTGGTGGTTACCACAAGGTCCGGTGTGGCAGGCACGGAAGCCCAAAGCGGCGTGTGCAGAGTAACGGTTACGCCTGCGCCGGCAGATGGAGGCCCCCAGATAACCCCCACGCCAGAGCAGCCAAAGGAAGAAGAGAAGCCAGAGCAGAAACCGACAGAGCAGAAGCCGAATCTGAAGAAGGTGACCGGCCTGACCATTTCCTCTGAAAAGGCAGGACAGGTGAAGCTTAAGTGGAAAAAGGCTTCGGGCGCAGGCGGCTATCAGGTGCTTCGGTACGATGCATCCAAAAAGAAATTTGTAAAGGCTGCCAATGTGACGAAACTTTCTTACACTGATAAAAAGAGAACAGGGGGCAAGCCCTATCGGTATAAGGTCAGGGCTTATAAAAAAGTAAACGGCAAGACATATTACGGGCCCATGTCCAAAGAAGTTAAGATTATCGTGAAGCCGAAGGCTCCCACCGGGGTGTCGGTTGTGCGTTTAACAGACACGTCCGTTCAGATTTGCTTTAATCCTGTAAAGAATGCAACTTCATACCGGATTTATGAGTATAATAAGAGCACCGGAAAACAAGTGGCGTCTTTTAAAGTGACATCCAAAAAACTTTATCAATATGATAAGAAAACAAAGAAATGGAAGTATTTAAACAAGGTTCAGAAAGGAAAGAGCGGGAGGTATATCTGTGAGCTGACCGGCTTAAATACAGGCGTTAAGGGTCTGAAATTCCGAATTAAAACGACTGTGTCCAAGAAAGGATATAAAGTCCGCTACAGTGTGGGAAGCAAATTAGTAACGGTGGAATAGGAACTGGAAGAAAGTTTAAAATGAAGGAGAGATGAGTTATGAAGATGTTGCAGCAGGAATTGTGCAGCGAGCTTCTGTCAGGGAGCCTGCAGCTGTACGGAGATCACATGGCAGGCGAATACAAAGGCTATTATATTATGATAGAACCGGAAAACGGCCAGTATATCGTAACAGTGGCGGCCCATCTGCCGGAGGCGGAAAATAATGATATTGTGAAAAATTTTCTCAGGGAACAACAGAGAGAGCAGGAGCAGATCACCGGATGCCAGACGGAAAAATATATGGTGAGGTTCTCAGTTCAGATAGAGAAGAAGGAAAAGAATATTTCGGCTGTCATAAACAGTGCAGTGGAGCCTTTGATTGCATATCTGTCTGAGAATCACTACATATCAGGATGCCGGAATTGTGGGAGACCGGTTTCTTTGGCCAATCGTCATAAGGTTTCAGACGGCTATTGTTATCTGTGCAGCGAATGCGCCAGCGCCGGGGTTTTGAGAGAGGATGTACCGGGAGACGGTCAAAATTCATTTTTCTCAAATATATCTCAGGAAAAGAGCAGTCCGGTGCCGGGATTTTTCGGCGCGCTTCTGGGTTCACTGGTGGGCGGCGCGCTTTGGATTTTATTTTTCCGGATTGGAATTATTGCCGGGATTGCAGGAGCAGCGGCGGCGATTTGCGCGGCCTGGGGCTATGAGAAGCTGGGGAAGTGCATGGATCGGAAAGGCATGGTGATTACGCTGCTGGTAACTGCGTTTACCATATATCTGGCAAACCGAATTGCCTGGGCCTGGGACATTTTTGATTTGATGCAGGAGAATGGGTTCGGATTTATGGATATATTTGTAGAACTGGATGACTTTCTTGCTTTTTCGGGCAGCTGGCAGTATTATCGGACATTACTGGTGGGATATGTGCTGACTGTGATCTGTATGTTTCGGACAAAAAGACGGTAAAAGGTTTCCGGGAGGTGAAAATGTGCGGATTGGCATATGCGATGACCAGAAAGAAATACGGGAGATCCTCACAGATAAAGTAAAGAAGTATTATCCGGCAGAAGATATTGCTGTCTATTCATCTGGTGAGGAGCTTCTTGCTGCCCGGAAGCTTCCGGATATTCTGTTTCTTGATGTACAGATGCCGGAAAAAGACGGCATGGAGACGGCCAGAGAGCTTCGCAAACGGGATCGGCAGATGATAATCATTTTTGTAACGGTAACGGAAGATTATGTATTCCAGTCTTTTGATGTGGGGGCCTTTCACTATCTCATAAAACCGCTGGAGGAAGAGAAGTTTGAAGAAGTTCTGCAAAAGGCTGTCAGGCAGGTTCGCGAAAGAGACTCAGAAGGTGCGGGCGCAGGAAAAGAAAGGCAAAGCCTGATAGTCACATCAAAAGGCCAGCATATCACAGTTCCCGTTCAGGAGATTGTATATGCGGAGGTATTTAACCGGAAAATCATCCTCCATACCATGGACGCAGACATAGAATATTATGGAAAGCTGAAAGAACTGGAGAAAAAAGCAGGAGAGGATTTCTATCGTCCCCACAGAGCGTATCTGATTAATTTGAATTTTGTCAGAAAATATAATGCCGGCGCCATCTATTTAAAAAGGGGGCAGGCTCTTGTGGCAAAGCAGAATTATCATGACTTTGTGAAATGCTATTTGAGATTTAACCAGAGAAAGGGAAAGGGATAGGAAATGCTGCAGGTAAATTCCGGTAAACTGGAAGAACTGGTACATGCTATAACACCGATTGCAGAGGGAATTTTAAGAGGATACTGCTTCTATCGGTATGCGGAGCCTTTTTTGAGATTCTCATCTGCGGAACACGAGATTTATCCCCCGAAAACGGGGGAATCTTTTTTTCTGCCGTTTTGCGTCCCAAAGAAAAAGGGAGCGGCCCTTGGCGGGACAGCATATGCGCTGACTATGCTGCTGATTTATACGGCCCGTCTTTCTGTGGATGCATATGTGATTTACGGCATGGCCAGTTTTGCCATGCTTTTTGTGATTTGCCTGATGGACAGGAGAAATTACAGGCAGAAATTATTTCTTGCAGTTACATTTTTCGCGCTCAACTGGTTTGCGGCAGGTATGGCGGAAATTCTGTATGATTTTCTCTACGATGCTGCGGCAAGAACCGATTATATGCAGAACCATCCGGAGCTGTTTTTCGCCCTGTATGTCCTGATGTGCATATGTTTTCTGGCTATGGAGCTGGCGTTTACTGCCGCCGGACTCTGGCAGGTGGTAAGAGTTTATCCCAATAAGTCCGAAGAAATGGGAAACAAAGAATTGGCGCTGCTGTCTCTTCCGTCCCTGATGGGTCTGCTGGGCTATGAGATTATGCGTTATTATCGAGTATTTTATGTGCTGGAAACAGGAAAGATGGAAAAGACTTATGACAGAATGACGCTGTTGTTCTGCCTGGTGTCATCTGTGACAGTGATAGCGGTGATTCTTTTGTATCAGAGGATTCGGGCGGCTCAGGAGGAAAATCAGCAGGCAGAATTCCTGGCGGCGCAGATGGACAGTGTCAGACGGCATATTGAGCAGGTGGAGAGCCTGTATCATAAGATTCGGGGCATCCGCCACGATATGGCAAACCATATGATGACATTGGAAAAACTGTATGAAGGAAGCAACCCCAAAGAGGCAAAGGCTTACAGCCGGAGTCTGCAGACAGCGCTTGCTCAGATGACAGGCGGGATAGAAAGCGGAAATCCCGTTACCAATGTGATTTTGCAGGAGTTTGCAAAAGAGGCGGAAAACCGGGGAATCGCCTTTCAATCAGAATTTTATTATCCTGCCAAAACAGAGATAGATGCGTTTGATATCAGCGTGGTTTTAAACAACGCCTTGCAGAATGCGGTGGAGCATACCAAAAAAGGAGGGGAAAACCGGATTTCCATTGTCTCTTACCGGAGAAATAACGCTTATATTATGGAAATCTGCAACAGTTTTTCCGGAAGTCTTAAGTGGAATGCAGAAACAGGGCTTCCTCTTACCACAAAGGAACAGGCAAAAGGCCATGGGTATGGGCTGTCCAATATACGCAGAGTGGCAGGAAAATATGCCGGCGACATCGACATCACATTAAAAGACGGGGAATTTTGTCTCTGCATTTTATTGATGGCAGAATGAAAAATGTTGGAAGAATACTTTGCCCGGGTTTATCATAAATAGTAACAAGGACGATAAACCGGGAGCGGCGGATGAAAAAAAGAATCGAAGTGATAATGGCAGTAGTGCTGTTGATAGGGGCCTACTTTTTTGCAAGGCAGGGGGCCCATATGGTAGAAAATATGAGGGCGCAGAAGGGGGAAATCTGCATTGTTGTGGATGCAGGCCACGGGGGCGATGATCCCGGTAAAATCGGCATCAACAAGGAAAAAGAAAAAGACATTAATCTGAAAATTGCCAGAAAACTTCAAAAACTGTTGGAAAAAGAAAACATTAAAATCGTTATGACGCGGACGGACGAGGGCGGACTGTACCAGAAATCCTCCAATAACAAGAAGGTGGAGGATATGCGCAAACGCTGCGAGATCATAACCAAGGCAAAACCGGTATTTACTGTGAGCATTCACCAGAACAGCTATCCGGAAGAGGCGGTAAAAGGAGCCCAGGTATTCTATTACGGCCAGTCCCAGGAGGGAAAAAAACTGGCGGAAACGCTGCAGAAAAATTTGGCGGCGCAGTTAGATCCTCAGAATCACAGGCAGGCGAAGGCAAATGAAAGCTATTTTCTTCTGAAAAAGACGCCAAGCCCCACGGTGATTGTGGAGTGCGGATTCCTGAGTAATTCAGAAGAAGCGGCTCTTCTGGCGACAGAGGAATACCAGGATAAAGTGGCCGAAGCGGTGAAGGCAGGCATTTTGGAGTATCTGGGCCGGGGTGTATCTTCAGAACCGGCCGGACAGTAGTTATTGTGTTTTTGCCAGTCTGTAAAGTGAATGTTTCTTATATATTGTAGTTGCGAAGATTGCATGAGTATGGGATAATATGTGGTAGCAGAAAGGGCGGTATGCTGAAACAGCGATGAATCGCCCGCTATCAGTAAAGAGAACCAAGAGCAGGTAAAGACCATGGAAACAGCAATTGTAAATATTACAGATGACAGACAGGGCAAAGAAGCTATCCGGGAAAAAATTCATGCAGCAGGGCAGCTCATAAGACAGGGGGGCCTGGTGGCATTTCCCACAGAAACAGTGTACGGACTGGGGGCGGACGCCCTGAATCCTCTGGCGTCAGAGCGGATTTACAAAGCAAAGGGCCGTCCTTCAGACAATCCTCTGATTATACATATTTCCAATCTGGAAGATCTGGAGCAAATAGTGACAGAAGTGCCAAGACAGGCAAGAAAACTGGCAGATAAATTCTGGCCCGGGCCTTTGACGATGATTTTTGAGAAAAGCGATATTGTTCCCCTGGAAACGACAGGAGGGCTGCAGACGGTGGCAGTACGTATGCCAGACCACCCGGCAGCCCTGCTTCTGATCCAGTCCGGCGGCGGATTTATTGCAGCGCCCAGCGCGAATACTTCCGGAAAACCAAGTCCCACCCGGGCAGAGCATGTGGCAGAAGACATGAGGGGCAGAATTCCCATGATTCTGGACGGAGGCCCTGTGGGGATTGGTATAGAGTCCACAATTGTGGATTTTTCAGAAAAAATCCCTATGATTTTACGGCCGGGCTATATTACAGCGGAGATGATACAGGAAGTCATTGGAGAAATCAGAATTGACCCCGGTCTTGCGTCTGAGAATGAAGAAATCCGTCCGAAAGCGCCAGGTATGAAATACCGGCATTATGCGCCCAGGGCAGACCTGATTCTGGTATCCGGCCCGAAGGAGAGGGTGCAGAAGAAAATCAATGAACTGGCAAAAAAAGCAGCGGAAGAAGGAAAATCTGCAGGCATTATCGGAACAGAAGAAACCAGAGACGGATACAGGTACGGGATTGTAAAAAGCATTGGAACCAGAACGGACGCGGACTCCATTGCCAGGCATTTATATGGGATTCTCCGTGAATTTGATCAGCTGGATGTGGAAATTATATATTCAGAGAGTTTTTCTGCGTCGGGAATCGGACAGGCAATCAGAAACCGTATGCTGAAAGCAGCGGGACATCAGGTGATAGAAGTGTAAACAGGAAGGTGACGGATATGAAAAGATATAATAAAATTATTTTTGTATGCGACAGCGGTACGGCTCGTGCACCTATGGCGGAGGCTATCATGAAGGAATACATCATAAAATACCCGGTGGAAATTGAAAGCAGGGGGCTTGTGGTGCTGTTTCCGGAGCCGCTGAATCAGAAAACGGAGGCTGTGCTGATCAGCAACGGCATCAGCACGGAACATCAGATGTCAAAACAGCTTACGGCAGAGGATTTACAGCCGGAGCACCTGATCATTGCCATGGAGGCTGCTCAGAAACAGAAGATTCTGGAGGAATATAAAGACAGCCTGGAAGCGGAAGTGGAGGTGCTGACGGATTTAACCGGGGATGAACTGGAGATTTTAAATCCCTACGGAGGAACCCTCCAGTCTTACGGACTCTGTTACGAGACATTAAATAAGACCATCAAAAAACTGATTAATCTTATAAACGAAGGAGAAGGATAATATGGCAGAAGTAATGATTATGGATCATCCGCTGATCCAGCACAAAATTGGGTGGATACGTAAGAGCGAGACGGGCTCCAGGGATTTTCGGGAAATGGTGGGCGAAATCGCCATGCTGATGTGCTATGAGGCCACCAGGAATCTGGAACTGGAGGATATTGAGATTGAGACGCCTATCTGCGCCACTACGGTTAAAGGGCTGAAGGGAAAGAAACTGGCAGTGGTTCCGATTCTCCGGGCCGGTCTTGGAATGGTGGACGGAATGCTTGCAATGATTCCAGCGGCAAAAGTGGGACACATTGGATTGTACCGTGACCCGGATACATTAGAGCCGGTGGAATATTACTGCAAGCTGCCGGAGGACTGTTCAGAACGGGAAGTGTTTGTGGTAGATCCCATGCTTGCCACAGGGGGCTCTGCAGTGGCAGCCATTCAAATGCTGAAGGATAAAGGCGTCAGAAATATACATTTTCTCTGTATCATTGCAGCGCCGGAGGGAATGGCGGCCATGAAGGAGGCGCATCCGGATGTGGATATTTATATTGGGGCTCTGGATGAGAAACTGAATGAACATGGCTATATTGTGCCGGGCCTTGGAGACGCCGGGGATCGGATTTTTGGTACGAAATAAGGAGAGATTCAGAATGGGCAGTAAAAGACAGGATTATCTTACCTGGGATGAATATTTTATGGGAGTTGCAATGCTTTCCGCCATGCGCTCCAAAGATCCGGGCACTCAGGTGGGGGCCTGCATCGTCAGTCCGGATAACAAGATTTTGTCCATGGGCTACAATGGATTTCCCATCGGATGTTCTGATGATGAATTTCCATGGAACCGGGAAGGGGAGCCGCTGGACAGCAAATATCTGTACACGACTCACAGTGAGCTGAATGCGATTTTGAATTACAGAGGCGGCAGTCTGGAGGGGGCGAAGCTGTATGTTTCCCTGTTTCCCTGCAATGAATGCGCGAAGGCAATTATCCAGTCAGGCATCAAAACCGTGGTGTATGACAGCGACAAATATAAGGATACGCCCTCTGTCATTGCCTCCAAGCGGATGCTGGACGCCGCGGGAGTGCGGTATTATCAGTATACACATACGGAGCGGGAAGTGAAGATGGTGCTGTAAAGGAAATATAAGGGCTGTACGGCGATGCTTGTCCGGTTTCCGGGAAGCATATTTGTTCCGGGCAGCCCTTTTTGCATCAATCATCTTTCCAAAAATCAAAGAAAGGAATAGACATTTCTACAGAAAATAGATATAATAATTTCATATGGTGGAAATTATGGGTTATGACGGAGGTGCCGTGTGAAATACAAAAAAAGCGTATATCGTTCTCTGGCGTTAATTACGCAGTTTGGAATTAACATGCTGGTGCCGATTTTTTTATGTGTAATGGCAGGAGTTTATATTGGGAAAAAGTATGAGATAAACTGGATTACAATCCCACTGTTTGCCATAGGCGCGCTGGCAGGCTTCCGCAATATTTTCATTATGGCGAAGAATATTTATTCCGATGAGAAGAACAGTAATAATGAAACGATTCCCCGGCATTCTGAAAAAACCGGGCGGCAAGGAAAAGGGTAGAGTTCATGTTAAGAAGAATTAATCAGGCCCTTCCGGAATTACTGGCAGGGATTGTACTGTATGGCCTGCTGCTTCAAATAACTGGCATATGGTTTGTAAGTGACAGAATAAGATATTGTACAGGGCTCTGGGCCGGTATTTTTCTGGCAGCGGGAATGGCGGTGAATATGGCAATCGTTATTTTCGACACCGTAGAGGAACTGGCAGAGGGCAGGTATTCTAAAAGGGCGTCTCTGTATGCGGCCCTGCGGTATCTGGCAGTTGTTCTGGCATTTGGAATTGTGGGATATTTTGAGCTTGGCAATGTAGTGGTTATGTTTGCGGGTGTAATGGGTTTGAAAGTATCTGCCTATTTACAGCCCATAACACATAAATTTTTATCAGCTTTTCAGAAAAAATATTTTCATGGAAAAAGTTAAAAGAGGTGATAGATCAGAAAATATGGTAAATAAGGTTTCAAAAGCAAATTTATAAGGAGGTGAGAGAGTGCAGAGCTCAATTTTACTGTCATCCGGTGCAGACATTGATATTATGGTGCACGGGCTGTTTTCCTATGAGCTGTTTGGACAGACATTCTGGATCACCACAACTCATGTCAGCCTTCTGATTGTGATGGCCATATTGATTGGATTTTCTGTTGCGGCCAATCGTGCCATGAAACATGCGTCAGAGGTTCCCGGAGGATTTCAGAATGTTGTGGAGCTGATTGTGGAAAAACTGGACGGCATGGTCTGCGGCGTTATGGGAAAAAGCGGCAGCAGATTTGTCAATTATGTGGGTACGATATTTATCTTTATTCTGATATCCAATCTTTCCGGCCTGTTTGGATTAAGGCCGCCCACAGCCGATTACGGCGTGACATTGCCGTTGGCGCTGCTGAGTTTTATTTTGATTCATTTCAATCAGTTTAAATATCAGACGCCCAAAGCGATATGGACCGATATGTGTTCCCCGCTTCCGCCATGGCTGCCCATCTGGTTCCCCATTAACCTGATCAGTGAATTCGCTGTTCCGATTTCATTGTCACTGCGTTTATTTGCAAACGTATTGTCAGGAACCATTATCATGGCATTGATTTATGCCTTATTGTCCAAAGTCGCCTACTTCTGGCCAGGCGCGCTGCATGCATATTTTGATGTGTTTTCAGGATGTATCCAGACCTATGTGTTCTGTATGCTGACGATGACATACATCAGCAACGCAATCGGAGAGGAAGAGTAGATGACATGCAACATCAGGTAACACCCGGACTTCAGATCCGGTCAATAAAAATTAAGAGTTATATATCTTAGAAAGAAAACTCAAGGAGGAAAAATTTTATGGATAACATTACAGGAGCAGAATTAATCAGAGCTTGTTCAGCAATCGGCGCAGGTCTTGCGGTTATCGCAGGTATCGGCCCTGGTATTGGTCAGGGTATTGCAGCAGGTCACGCTGCGTCTGCAGTTGGAAGAAACCCCGGAGCAAAATCAGACATTACTTCTACGATGCTTTTGGGCCAGGCGGTAGCAGAAACAACAGGTCTGTACGGTTTGCTGGTAGCAATCCTTCTGATGTTTGTGCAGCCATTAAAGTAAGGGCATACCCTTATGTGCAAAGAGCAGCACAAATCAGATGAAAGGAGGACCGGCCTTGGAACAGTTATTTGGCTTAAATCCCCAGCTTTTGCATGATACGGTTCTTTCAATTCTCGCCATTTTATTTCTGTTTGCCCTGATGTCTTACCTGCTGTTTAATCCGGCAAAGAAGATGTTAAAGGACAGACAGGATCGCATTAAGAATGATATTGACTCTGCCAGAACGGACAGGGAAGAAGCTGCTGCTGTGAAAGCAGAGTATGATGCGAAAATCAAAGGAATCGAGAAAGAAGCTGAGGAAATCTTAAGTGAGGCCCGCCAGAAAGCCCTGAAAAATGAAAGCAGGATTGTAGATGAGGCGAAGGAAGAAGCTGCCCGCATCATTAAACGCGCCAACGAAGAAGCATTGTTGGAGAAAAAGCGTATTATGGATGAGGCAAAACAGGAAATGATTGCCATAGCCTCAATGATGGCAGGCAAGGTAGTCACAGCCTCCATTGATACATCCATTCAGGACGCACTGGTGGAGGAAACATTGAAGGAAATAGGTGAAAGTACATGGCAAAGCTAGTATCCAAAACTTATGGGGATGCACTGTTTGAGCTTGCTGTGGAATCTGGTCAGGTGGATGAAATGCTGGAAGAAGCAAGAAGCATACAGCAGATTCTTCAAACAGATAACGAGCTTTCCAAACTGATGAATCACCCGAAAATCGTAAAAGAAGAAAAAATAGAGATTCTGGAACAGATTTTTAAAAGCAGGGTCCGTGATGAAATCACAGGGATTATGCGTATGCTTGTTTCTAAGGGTCACTATGGTGAAATGGAATCTGTATTCACATATTTCATTGACCAGGTAAAGGAATATAAAAATATTGGCACTGCTTATGTGACTGCACCGATGCCGCTTACAGACAGTCAGAAAGAGCAGATCAGAAATAAATTACAGGAAACCACCAGATATGTAGAATTTGAGATGCATTATGATGTGGATGAAAGTTTAATCGGCGGCGTGGTAATTCGGATTGGTGACAGGGTGGTTGACAGCAGTGTGAAGAACAAGTTGCAGAGCCTTACCAGGGAATTATCAAAAATACAGTTGAAAGTAGGTGAATGCGCTCCATGAATTTAAAACCGGAGGAAATAAGTTCAGTTATAAAAGAGCAGGTGAAACGGTATGCGGCGCAGCTTGAAGTATCAGACGTAGGTACGGTAATTCAGGTAGCAGACGGTATTGCCCGTATTCACGGCCTTGAAAACGCCATGCAGGGCGAATTATTGGAATTTCCCGGCGAAGTCTATGGAATGGTGTTGAACCTGGAAGAAGATAATGTGGGAGCCGTATTGCTGGGCGACCAAAAAAATATCAATGAAGGGGATACCGTTAAGACTACGGGAAGAGTGGTTGAGGTTCCGGTAGGCGACGCCATGACCGGACGTGTTGTGAATGCGCTGGGACAGCCCATTGACGGCAAAGGGCCCATTGAAACAACGAAGTTCAGACAGATTGAAAGAGTGGCGTCCGGCGTTATCTCAAGAAAATCTGTAGATACACCGCTGCAGACAGGTATTAAGGCAATTGACTCCATGGTGCCCATCGGAAGAGGACAGCGTGAGTTGATTATCGGAGACCGTCAGACAGGTAAAACAGCTATTGCGGTGGATACAATTATTAATCAGAAGGGCCAGGGCGTGAAATGTATTTACGTTGCCATTGGCCAGAAAGCTTCTACCGTTGCAACCATTGTAAAGACATTTGAAGAGTTCGGAGCTATGGATTATACCACAGTTGTGGCGTCCACTGCCAGCGAGCTTGCGCCGCTGCAGTATATCGCTCCTTATGCCGGATGCGCCATCGGAGAAGAGTGGATGGAAAACGGAGAGGATGTTCTGGTAGTTTATGATGATTTGAGTAAACATGCTACGGCATACCGTACCCTTTCCCTGCTGCTTCGCCGTCCGCCAGGACGTGAGGCTTATCCCGGTGATGTATTTTACCTTCATTCCAGACTTCTGGAACGTGCGGCAAGATTATCTGATAAACTGGGCGGCGGGTCTTTAACGGCGCTGCCGATTATAGAGACACAGGCCGGAGACGTGTCTGCGTACATTCCTACCAACGTAATTTCCATTACAGACGGACAGATTTATCTGGAAACAGAAATGTTTAACGCAGGTTTCCGTCCGGCAATCAATGCCGGCCTGTCAGTATCCCGGGTAGGGGGCTCCGCACAGATTAAGGCTATGAAGAAGATTGCAGCGCCGATCCGTGTAGAGCTGGCGCAGTTCCGCGAGCTGGCGGCATTTGCACAGTTTGGATCAGAACTGGATGCAGATACCACAGAGAAACTGGCACAGGGAGAAAGAATCCGTGAAATGTTAAAGCAGCCCCAGTATAAGCCCATGCCGGTAGAATATCAGGTTATGATTATCTACGCAGCCACCAAGAAATATCTTCTGGATGTACCGGTAGAGGATATCCTTCGTTTTGAAGGAGAGCTGTTTGAATTTGTAGATACCAAATATCCCGAGATTCCGGAGTCAATCCGTAACGATAAGGAAATCAAAGAAGAAACTGAGAGCAAGCTTGTAAAAGCAATTGAGGAGTGCAAAGCGCAATTTAAGTAGGACGGGTGGTGAATATTTATGGCGTCCATGAGGGACATCAAAAGAAGAAAAGGCAGCATACAAAGTACGCAGCAAATCACAAAAGCCATGAAGCTGGTTTCCACCGTTAAACTGCAGAAAGCCAAAAGCCGTGCGGAGCAGTCCAATCCATACTTTAACTATATGTATCAGACGGTAACCTCAATGCTGGCCCGTTCCGGGAACATGAGCCATCCTTATTTACAGGCGGGAAGTTCTTCCAAAAAAGCAGTCATAACCATTGCTTCTAACCGGGGACTTGCCGGCGGATATAATTCCAACATTGTGAAGCTTGTTACAGACAGCGGAATTCCCAAAGATGAGGCCAAAATCTATATCATTGGCCGCAAGGCAAGGGAATCCCTGGAACGAAAAGGCTATGAAATCACAGGGGATTATTCAGATGTCATTGAAGGGCCCACTTACGGAGACGCCGCTCAGATCTGCAAGGAAGTACTGGGAGCGTTTACCAAAGGGGAAATCGGGGAAATTTATCTTGCTTATACTCATTTTAAGAATACGGTCAGCCACGAGCCTACGCTGATGAAGCTGCTTCCCATAGAATTTGACGAAGCGGAGCTGAAAGAGGCGGACAGCAATACGCTGATGAATTATGAACCCAATGAGGAAGAGGCGTTAGACCTGATTATTCCGAAATATTTGACAAGTCTGTTCTACGGTGCGCTGGTGGAAGCGGTTGCCAGTGAAAACGGGGCCAGAATGCAGGCCATGGATTCCGCAACCAGCAATGCAGAGGAAATGATTAGTGATTTGACACTGAAATATAACAGAGCGCGTCAGGGCTCTATTACGCAGGAGTTGACAGAAATTATTGCCGGCGCCGAAGCCATTTCATAGAAGCGTTTTCTGCTTCTGTGAAATGTACGGATTGCAGGGCATTCTGTTTGTGCTTCTGAATCTGAAATCAGGCTGAGAAGAACTTCAGACTGAGATTTATGCAGTTATTAACAATTTAAGGAGTGAAATTATGGCAGATAAGAATATAGGTAAAATCACTCAGATTATCGGCGCCGTTTTGGACATTAAGTTTTCCGAAGGCAGCCTGCCGGAAATCAACGAAGCAATCAACATTTCGATGGCAGACGGAAAACGTCTGGTTGTGGAGGTTTCTCAGCATCTGGGTGATGATACGGTAAGATGTATCGCCATGGGTTCTACCGATGGATTGGTCCGGGGGATGGATGCCGAAGCAACCGGCGCGTCCATTACCGTTCCGGTGGGAGAGCAGACATTGGGACGTATGTTCAATGTGCTGGGAGATCCCATTGATGAAATCGATCCTCCCAAGAATGTAGAACACATGCCGATTCACAGAAAAGCTCCCACATTTGAGGAACAGGCGACCTCTACGGAAATGTTGGAGACCGGCATCAAAGTCGTTGACCTGCTCTGCCCTTACCAGAAGGGCGGTAAAATCGGTCTGTTCGGCGGCGCCGGAGTAGGAAAAACCGTGTTGATTCAGGAATTAATTCATAACATTGCCACAGAGCATGATGGATATTCCGTATTTACCGGTGTAGGAGAACGTACCCGTGAAGGAAACGACCTGTATTATGAAATGAAAGAGTCCGGAGTTATTGATAAAACCTGTATGGTGTTCGGACAGATGAACGAGCCCCCCGGAGCGCGTATGCGTGTGGGACTGACAGGACTTACCATGGCAGAGTATTTCCGTGACAAGGGCGGAAAGGACGTGCTGTTATTTATCGACAACATTTTCCGTTTCACCCAGGCCGGTTCCGAAGTGTCCGCATTGCTGGGACGTATGCCTTCCGCCGTGGGTTATCAGCCTACGCTGCAGACGGAAATGGGCGCTTTGCAGGAGCGTATTACTTCTACCAAGAACGGTTCCATTACGTCTGTACAGGCAGTTTACGTTCCGGCGGACGACCTGACTGACCCGGCGCCGGCAACAACCTTTGCCCATCTGGATGCGACCACAACCTTGTCCCGTTCCATTGCAGAGCTGGGTATTTATCCGGCGGTAGACCCGTTGGATTCCACTTCCCGTATTCTGGACCCCCGTGTGGTGGGAGAAGAGCACTTTGAAGTGGCCCGGGGCGTGCAGGAGATTCTTCAGAAGTACAAAGAACTGCAGGATATTATCGCGATTCTTGGTATGGATGAATTGTCCGAGGATGATAAGCTGGTGGTAAACCGTGCAAGAAAAGTGCAGAGATTCCTGTCTCAGCCTTTCTTTGTGGCAACTCAGTTTACCGGACTGGACGGAAAATATGTACCTATCGCAGAGACATTGAGAGGCTTTAAAGAAATCCTGGAAGGCAAACATGATGATGTGCCGGAAAGCCATTTCCTGAATGCCGGTTCGATTGATGAAGTTCGCGCCCGCATGAAGTAGGGGGTGAGCACATGGCAGAGGAAAATAAGATCTTTCAATTGGAAATTATCACACCGGATCGTGTGTTTTACAAAGGGGAAGCGTCTATGGTGGAATTTACTTCCGTAGATGGAGAGATGGGTGTCTATAAACACCATATCCCTCTGACCACCGTACTGGCTCCCGGAATTGTAACCGTTACAGAGCCGGGCGGAAAGAAATTTGCGGCAATCCATGCAGGTTTTGTGCAGATTCTCGGAGAAAAAGTAACGTTTCTGGCAGAGATTGCAGAATGGCCCGACGAGATTGACGCAGGCCGTGCACAGGCGGCCAAGGCCCGTGCAGAAGAACGGCTTCGCAGCCACAGTGCAGAAGTTGATGTGGCCCGTGCAGAAATTGCATTAAAGAAGGCTCTGGTGCGGCTTGACGCGAAACGCTAGATAAAGAAAAGCATTGCAGATATCAGACAGAGAATCTGATATTTGCGATGCTTTTTTAGACAACGGGGGAAATGGAGCATAAGGAACAGACATAGAGCGTGGCAATTATTTTAAAGGCGGATATCCCCGTAATTTCATTCCGCAGGGAATTTTTAAAAATTGAAAAATTTTTTCAAAAAAATGCAAGTATTTTTCCAGTTGCATCGTATTATAAGTAAAGAACAAATTACAACGACAACCATTCACTAAGAATATTCAGGAGGTAGAAATGAAGAAGATGAAGAAAGCACTGATTGCAGCGTTCGCTTTAATTGTGGTATGCGGGATTTCCGCGCCTGTAATTGCAGCGAACTTACAGAAAACAAGCACCCGTGTGGAACAGGAGGTAACCACCAGGAATGCCGGGCTGAGCAATGCCATTGTAAAGACCAGCGCAGTAACCCCGCAGGAGACTCCTGAGGAATCTGCCGATACAGTACCGGCAGCAGAGGAAGATATTTTAGTTGATATTCAGGATACAGATTTAGTGGATGACGCAGCAGAAGCTCCCGCAGAGGAACCTGCGCCGACAGAAGATCCTGCACCGGCAGAGGATTCAACTCCTGCGGAAGATCCAGCTCCAACGGAAGAGCCTGCACCGGCAGATATTGCTGATACAGAAGTACCGGATACAGCAGCGCCGGCAGGCTGCCCATATTATGTAGATGCCAATGGAGACGGAGTTTGCGACCACTGCGCCCATGGCGGAGCATGCGGCAATTATGTGGATGCTGATGGAAACGGAGTTTGCGATTACTGCAGCCACAATGGAAGCGGCCATTGCGGGAATTATGCAGATTCTAACGGAGATGGAATCTGTGATAATTATTCCGGCGGCGGTAACGGCGGCTACGGCGGTCACCATGGAGGCAGACATCATGGAGGTCATCACTGGTAGGAAATACAAAGGGGATATTTTATGCGCAGCGAACAGGAGGTCGAGCAGGCAATAGATTTACATTCTGATATGATTCGCAGGATTTGCCTGTTGCATCTGAATAGCCATGAGGATACGGAGGATGTGCTTCAGGAGGTGTTTTTGAAGTATGTCCTCCATTCTGCGGTCTTTGAGAGCCAGGAACATGAAAAAGCATGGTTAATCCGCGTCACGCTCAATGCCTGTAAAGATTTGAAGAGGAAATTATTCCGTCACAGTACTGTGCCATTGGAAGTGCTTTCAGAGGAGGCGGCCAGTGTGATGCCGGAACAGATGGGAATTTTGGAAATCGTGCTTTCGCTGCCAGTGAAGTACAAAGATGTGATTTATCTTCATTATTATGAAGGGTACACTGCAAAGGAAATCGGAACAATGCTGCATAAAAAGGAAAACACCGTATATTCCCTTTTGTCGAGGGGGAGAGAATTGCTGAAACAGAAGCTTGGAGGTGACAGGAATGTATGATGAGATTCGGGAAGCATTTGATCAGGTTCACGCAACAGAGCAGATGAAACAGTCTGTCTCTGATTATCTGGTTCAAAAGAGACGGAAAACTTCAGAAAACACCGTGAGATTTCGTATGCGTTCTCTGGCTCCTGTTTGTGCCCTGCTGCTGATATGCATTGGAATTGGAAACTGGTATTTCTGGGAAATGCCGGTGTCTTATGTCAGTGTGGACGTGAATCCTTCCATTGAACTGACGCTGAACCGGAGAAACCGTGTGACAGACGCAAAGAGCCGGAACAAAGACGGTGCAAAAGTTCTGGAGCATGTACAGCTGGAAGGCAAGGATTATCTGGAAGCAGTGGAACTTCTGGTGGAGAGTGAAGCCATGCAGCCGTATCTGACCACAGATGCAGAGCTGACAGTTACCGTGGCCTCGCTGAAAGCAGAGGAGCTTCTGTCAGGTCTTGAGAACAGCGTAGTGGCCACGCACTATCATGGAATGTGCAGAAGCGCGGACATGGAAACGGTAGCGTCAGCCCATGATCACGGTATGTCTTTAGGCAAATATCAGATGTATCAGCTTTTGTCCCAGTACGGTTCCGGCCTGTCCACAGAGGACTGCCAGAATATTTCCATGTGCCGGCTTCGGGAGCTGTTAGTTCAGTACGAAAACGGAAGGGAAGAATCGGTAACCGATAATGAATTAGATAATATGCAGGTGGGCTGCAGCCACGGCGAGCAGCAGCATCACCATCATGAGAACGGACATTACCATCAGTGATGTCCTTTTTTAATTCTGAAAGTCTGAATCGTTCCGTCTTTTACGCATAAACAGAATGTAAACAATTATCTTGTGCAAGTTGACAATAAAAATGATTCCGTGTATAGTATTTTTAGAAAAAGAGCGTGTTTGACTGCGCTTTGCAGCAGTTTGAAACAGCGGCAAACACACAGGAGAATATTGGAAACAGAAACATGCGGAAACCGGAAATGGAGGAACTATGAAAGAGAAGCTGGAGCGTTTAAAGAAAAAAGTCTTAGAGGGATACCAAATCAGTAAGGAGGAGGCGCTTGCACTGGCAGAGATGCCGTTGGAGGAGCTGACCCAGGCGGCAGATGAGATTCGGCAGAAATTCTGCAAAAACCAGTTTGATCTCTGTACCATTATCAATGGAAAGAGCGGAAAATGTTCAGAAAACTGTAAATATTGCGCACAGTCGTCGTTTTACCCAACGGATGTGGAAAGTTATCCCTTATTGGGAACGGAAGAACTGCTGAAACAGGCGGAATATAGCAGTAAACGGGGAGTGCCCAGATATTCCATTGTCACCTCCGGCAAAAAGCTCAGCAGCCGGGAAGTGGAACAGGTATGCGAGAGCATTCGTCAGATTAAGGAGCATGTGGATATTTCTGTCTGCGTATCCTTTGGACTTCTGGAGGAGGAAGAATTCCGGAAAGTGAAAGAGGCAGGCGCAGTGCGGGTACATAATAATCTGGAAGCTTCAGCAAATTATTTTCCAAATGTCTGTACCACCCATACACAGAAAGACAAAATCAATTCGCTGCAGGCGGCAGAAAAAGCCGGGCTCAGCATCTGCAGCGGCGGAATTATGGGCCTTGGGGAAAGCATGGAGGATCGTATTGACCTGGCGTTCACGCTGCGGGAACTGGGGGTTCAATCCGTACCTGTGAATATGCTGAATCCCATACCGGGAACACCCTATGAGAACAATCCCAGGCTGACAGAAGAGGAAATGTGCCGGATTGTAGCTGTGTTCCGTTTTATTCTGCCGAAAGCGTTTATCCGGCTGGCAGGCGGCAGAGGATTGATGCAGGATCAGGGACGAAGATGCTTTCAGTCCGGAGCCAATGCAGCCATTACCGGCGATATGCTGACAACTGCGGGAATTACGATCCAAAAGGATATGGAAATGCTGGAAGAATTAGGCTATCAGGCGGCTGCCTGGGAAAAATAAACTGAATATTCTGGGTGATAGCTGGAGGAGCTGTTCAAAACGGAAGGAAAGGGTTGCCGTGCGGCAACCCTTTTTGGGGGAGTAAATTTATGAAATGTTTCATGGGGTGCCACATCTTGGGCGGTGGCACCAATATATGTAAAATAACTTTTCGAAAAAAGTTAAATTGTTGTTTGTCGAAGTCAATAACGGTGCGCGCTTGTTTGTGCTATCAACTTCATTTGATATAATGAGTATAGGATATAAATGTGTGCAAACTGTGGACAATTTCTAAAAGAAAGATAAAGAATTCAAAAGAAATTATGAAGAAAAAGTAAAAAAATTATCAGGTGAAAAAGCCCTGGCCCGAACGCCTAAAATTGTGAAAGGTTTTCGATATTTTCTTGCAAAAAAAGAGGCAGCAATGTTATAATGTACTCTAAATACAACTCAAGGAGGAACGGTTCTTATGGATAAGTCAAAAGTATATTTTACAACCTTTAAAACTTCATATACGGAAAATATTCCCGCCAAATTAAAACGCCTCATATTTACAGCAGGGATCAGAAACATTGATTTTACAGATAAGTATGCGGCAATCAAGATTCATTTCGGGGAGTTGGGCAATCTGGCCTTTCTGCGGCCCAATTATGCCAAAGTGGTGGCGGATACCGTGAAAGAGTTAGGAGGAAAAGCATTTTTGACAGACTGCAATACTTTGTATGTGGGAAGCAGGAAAAATGCGCTGGATCATCTGGATACGGCATATGAAAATGGGTTTACGCCGTTTTCCACAGGCTGCCATGTGATTATCGGAGACGGGCTGAAGGGAATGGATGAAGAGCTTGTTCCGGTAAACGGCGAGTATGTCAAAGAAGCCAAAATCGGCCAGGCCGTGATGGATGCAGATATTTTTATTTCACTGAATCATTTTAAGGGACATGAAATGACAGGTTTCGGCGGAGCGCTGAAGAATATCGGAATGGGCTGCGGTTCCCGTGCAGGAAAGATGGAGATGCACAGCGAAGGAAAGCCTTATGTAAATCAGGAAAAATGCGTGGGCTGCGGCATGTGCACCAGAGTATGCGCCCATACAGGAATTACCGTAACAGACAAAAAAGCTTCCATTAACCATGATAATTGCGTGGGCTGCGGACGCTGTATCGGCATCTGTCCCAGAGATGCGGTTGAGCCCAGCTTCGGAGATTCCAATGACGTGCTGAATTATAAAATGGCGGAATACAGTAAAGCGGTGATTCAGAACAGGCCTCATTTCCATATTTCCATTGTCTGCGATGTGTCTCCCAACTGTGACTGCCATCCGGAAAATGATATTCCGATTATCCCCAATGTGGGAATGTTTGCATCCTTTGATCCGGTGGCCTTAGACGTTGCCTGTGCAGATGCCTGCAACCGTCAGCCAGTGGTTTCAGGAAGCATTCTCCAGGAAAATAAAGAGCATGATCACGATGGGGCCCACGATCATTTCCATATTACCCATCCGGATACCAACTGGAAATCCTGCGTGGAGCATGCGGAGAAAATCGGCATCGGCAGCCGGGAATATGAACTGATTGAGATTTAAGGGAAAATTTATGAAAATAGTGAAGAGAGTATGGAAGCTGCTGCTGCTTTGCCTGATGGGGGCGGTGATTTCAGGAAACGCCGCATTTGCCCGGGAGCCCAAAGAGGTGAAAGTGGTTTTTACCCATGATCTCCATTCTCATCTGGAGCCTTTTTATCTGGAAGAAGATGGAAAGGAGCAGCAGGTGGGAGGCTTTGCCCGGATTATGACTTATTTGTCCAGTCAGCGGCAGGAGAATGAGAATCTTTTGTACTTAGACGGCGGAGATTTTTCCATGGGGACGCTGTATCAGACGGTATTTACCTCTCAGGCAGCCGAATTGCGGATGTTGGGAATGCTGGGCGCAGACGCCGTCACATTGGGAAATCATGAATTTGATTACCGGAGTCAGGGCTTGGCGGATATGCTTCAGGCGGCAAAAGACAGCGGAGATAAGGTTCCGCCTCTGGTGGTCTGCAACATAGACTGGGAAGCAACGTTAAAAAGTGAAAAGGCAGAAGAAGGAGCCATACTGCAGCAGGCATTCGAAATGTATGGCGTGAAACCCTATATCATAGTGGAAAAAGGCGGCGTAAGAGTTGCAGTAATCGGGGTTTTCGGCAAAGATTCCCTGGAATGCGCGCCTACCTGTGCCCTGACTTTTCGTGACCCGGCGGAAGCGGTAAAAGAAACAGTGGAAGAGATTCAGAAGCAGGAAGCCGCGGACATGATTGTATGTGTGTCCCACAGCGGAACCTGGGAGGATGAGAAGAAATCAGAAGATGAATTACTGGCCAAAGCAGTGCCGGAACTGGATCTGATTGTAAGCGGCCATACTCACAGTATTTTGGCAGAGCCCATTGTCCACGGCGATACGGTTATTGTATCCACAGGAGAATACGGTGCCAGAGTGGGAGCCCTGAATATGGTTCAGAACCAGGAAGGCCGCTGGAGCCTTGCGGATTATGAGCTGACGCTGATGGATGAACACTATCCGGAGGACAAAGAAGCAGCGGCCAAAATCCAGGAGCTGGGCAAAACCATTGATTCTGATTATCTGTCCCAATTTGGATTTACCAGAGGACAGGTGTTAGCCCATAATCCATGGGAATTTACGAAAATCAACGGACTTGGGGAGATTTTGCAGGAAGAGCCATTGGGAAATCTTCTGGCAGATTCTTACCGTTACGTGGTGAACAGCAGCGATACCGGAGACGAGAATCCGGCGATGGTAGCAGTAGTGCCAAGCGGCTGCATCCGCGATACGCTTCCTGAGAATAAAGACATTACCGTTTCGGATGCGTTCCAGATTCTTTCTCTGGGCATCGGGCCGGACGGTGTGCCGGGATATCCTTTAGTAAGCGCATACTTTACCGGAAAAGAGCTGAAAACCATGGCGGAGGTGGATGCGTCCATTTCTCCGATGATGTCAACCGCACAGCTATATGTCAGCGGTCTGTCCTACAAAATCAATCCCAGCCGTATGATACTGAATAAAGTAACGGATGTGGAATTTCAGGATATGGACGGAACGGTGCAGGAATTAGAGGATGACAAGCTCTACCGCCTGATTGCGGATCTCTACAGCGGACAGATGTTAGGCGCAGTGACGGAGCAGTCTTACGGCATTCTCTCCATTGTGCCCAAGGATGCTGAGGGAAACGAGATTCCCGTGGAGCAGTTGGAGGAACATATTATCTATGTAAACGGGCGGGAATTGAAAGCCTGGGAATGTGTGGCAAGATATTTGGATTCCTTTGAAAAGAGCGCTGAGGCAGAGGAGCCGGAGATTCCGGAATATTACAGCACCACCCATAACCGTAAAGTGGTAGAGGCCGACAGCAGCCTGCGGGCTGTCCTGAAAAATCCCAACCGGATCGCTGTGGCTGTATTTGCCATTGGCGCAGGGCTGATCATTATTCTTGTTCTGCTGATTCTGTTGATGGTACGATGGAGGAAAAAGCGCAGGGCAAGATTGAAAGAGACAAAGAGCTGATATTGAGATACGGACGGAAATTCTGAGAAGGTAAGCAGGAAGAAGCTTCTGACTGCAAACCGGGGAATGATTTCACCTGTGTATCGAAATAAACTGTTTACTGTAATATTGGGTGGAAATAGTTTAGACAGTGTAAAAATATATATGCAAACCAGACCACAAGGACAGCCTGAAGGGGACGGTGCAGCCTGCAAGCAAAATTATTGCGAGAATATTCTGCCCCTGTGCCTTTTGGCGCAGGGGTTTTTTACAGTACAGTTTTGAATTGCTGTCCGTATCCCAAAATTCCCCCAGGAGGAGCTATGAAGCAAATAAAACAATTAATTGACAAACTGGAAGCTGAATCCCGGCTCACCAGAGAAGAATGGATTACACTGTTAGAGGGCCGCAGCCCTGATGCAGCAGAGTATCTGTTTCAAAAAGCCAGAAAATGGCAGCAGAAATATTATGGAAATAAAATCTATACCAGAGGACTAATCGAATTTACCAATTACTGCAGAAATGACTGCAAATACTGCGGTATCCGAAAGAGCAACCGAAACGCCCAGCGTTACCGGCTGACAGAAGCTCAGATTATGGAATGCTGCAAAACAGGATATGATCTTGGATTTCGGACTTTTGTGCTGCAGGGAGGCGAGGACGGAAGCTTTTCCCAGGAAAAGATGGAAGAGCTGATCCGGAAAATCAAAAAAAATTACCCGGATTGCGCGCTCACCCTGTCCATTGGCGAGCGTTCCTATGAGAGTTATCTCGGATTTTTCCAGGCAGGGGCAGACCGTTATCTGCTTCGCCATGAAACGGCGGATAAGGAGCATTATCGGAAACTGCACCCGCCGGAACTGTCTTTGGAAAACCGGAAAAAGTGTTTGTACAGCCTGAAAGAAATCGGCTTTCAGACAGGCACCGGATTTATGGTGGGAAGTCCCGGGCAGACCGCTGTCCAGTTGGCGGAGGATATGATGTTTATCCGTGAACTGGAACCTCATATGGCAGGAATCGGGCCTTTTGTGCCCCATCACGATACCCCCTTTGCCGGGGAAGCGGCCGGAGCCCTGGAGCTGACGCTGTTTTTAATCGGGCTTCTCAGGGTAATGCTGCCCAAGCTGCTGCTGCCGGCCACCACTGCATTGGGAACCATCGATCCCAAAGGAAGGGAGAAAGGAATTCTGGCGGGGGCCAACGTGGTTATGCCCAACCTGTCCCCCACTTCCGTGCGGAAAAAATATGAACTGTATGACAATAAAATCTGTACCGGCGATGAGGCGGCGGAATGCCGGGTCTGTCTGAGCCGGAGAATGGAGCAGATTGGATATGAACTGGTCACTGACCGGGGCGATTATAAGGAGGAATCAATACTATGTATAACGTAATGTCACCGAAAGCAGAGGAATTTATCAGCCATGAAGAGGTTCTGGAATCTCTGGCTTATGCACAGAAAAACAAAAATAACAGGGAATTGTTAGAGCAGATTCTGGAAAAAGCAAAACTTCGGAAAGGACTTTCCCACCGGGAAGCAGCTGTGCTTCTGGACTGTGAGATTGAGGATATCAATCAGGAAATTTTTGCCCTTGCGCAGCAGATCAAAAAGGATTTTTACGGCAACCGCATTGTGATGTTTGCGCCGCTGTATCTGTCCAATTACTGCATTAATGGCTGCGAGTATTGTCCCTATCACCTGAAAAACAAGCATATTGCCAGAAAGAAGCTTACCCAGGAAGAGGTGGTAAAAGAGGTTATGGCTCTCCAGGATATGGGGCACAAAAGGCTTGCGCTGGAGGCAGGGGAAGATCCGGTGAACAATCCCATTGAGTATATTCTGGAATGCATTCATACCATTTACGGCATTAAGCACAAAAACGGGGCAATCCGCCGGGTAAATGTAAATATTGCCGCCACCACGGTGGAAAATTATCAGAAATTAAAAGAAGCGGGAATCGGCACTTATATTTTATTTCAGGAAACTTATCATAAAGAATCTTATGAAAAACTGCATCCCACAGGGCCGAAACATGATTATGCTTACCATACCGAGGCAATGGATCGGGCGATGGAAGGAGGAATTGACGACGTGGGCCTGGGAGTTTTGTTCGGGCTGAACAATTACCGCTATGATTTCACCGGAATTCTGATGCATGCAGAGCATTTGGAAGCCTGTAAAGGCGTGGGCCCCCATACCATCAGCGTTCCCAGGCTGCGCCGGGCGGATGATATTGATCCGGATGTGTTTGACAATGGTATTTCGGATGAGATTTTTGAAAAAATTGTGGCATGTATCCGGATTGCCGTTCCCTATACAGGAATGATCGTTTCCACAAGGGAGAGCAAAGCCTGCCGGGAAAAAGTGCTGCACCTTGGGATTTCCCAGATCAGCGGCGCTTCCAGAACCAGTGTGGGAGGCTATGTGGAGCCGGAACCGGAGGAAGAAAATTCAGCGCAGTTTGACGTCAGCGATAACCGTACACTGGATGAGGTGGTCAGATGGCTGATGGAAATGGACTATGTGCCCAGTTTCTGCACCGCATGTTACCGGGAAGGAAGAACCGGAGACCGCTTTATGACACTGTTAAAAAGCGGTCAGATTGTAAACTGCTGCCATCCCAACGCCCTGATGACCTTAAAAGAATATCTGGAGGATTATGCTTCTCCTGAAACCAGGGAACTGGGAGATAAGCTGATTGAAAAAGAACTGGATGTTATCACCAACCCCAAAGTAAAAGAGAAAGTGATTGATTACCTGGCGAATATCCATAATGGGGAGAGGGATTTCCGGTTTTAGCAGGCGTTTTATAGGAAGTCCTGTCCTCAATCATTTTTCCGTCATGTTTGGACGGCCCTTGCATATGATATAACAGGGACGAAGAAAATTCCGGCAAAAGCTCCTGCAAAGAGGGCAGCTGTCAATTCTTTGTCAGGGAGTGTATCATATTTTTGTCTGGAAAAAAAGACCAGCGGCCGGATTGTAAGGAAAATGTAAGAGAGATTTTTTCTTGCAACTATAAGGCAATTCTGGTAAAATTGACAAAGGTATGTCCTAAAAATTTTCGAAGAATACAGGGTTTTATGTTCAGGGGCAGATTCACTGGCTTCAGGGTATAAGTTTCAGATACATTTCAGCAGAACAGGGGATGAAATATGAGTGTACAGGACAAAATAGAGCGCATTTTAAAAAGCATACACCTGCTGTTTTCCAAAAGTGAGCCTTATGAGGGAAGCGGCACGAAAATTATAGTAGAAAAACAGATTGTTTTTGAATTGTTAGAGCAGCTGAATCTTGCTTTCTATGAGGCGATGGATCAGTATGAGATTACCACAAGAAAACATGAGATAGCACAACGGCGCTGTGAGAAGCGGGGAGAGGAAATACTTCAGAAAGCAAGCAGACATGCGGACGATATTTATGCGGCTTCTATTATGTATACGGATGACGCCATTAACCGGATCTGTTATATTATGGATGATGCCAACCAGGCGGTTCAGAGTATTTTCCGCAAAATGAACACGGAGATAGAAGAACAGCGGGACCGGGTCAGACACAACCAGCTGGAGCTGACCGGACAGCTTCGGGATTTTGCTGATACCGACAAATATGTGAAGCTGATTGAAGAGGTGAACCGGCAGCGGGAAAAAGAACGTCAGATGGAGATGGAAGGCCGGAAGGAGAAAAAGATTCAGAACGAGGGAAAATCTTACTCTGCTGTGAAACCGGAGATTAAAATTAACCAGGCTTACTTTGAGCGCACCGGCAAAAGTTATGAATCAGATCAGCAGGGCGCGGACAGCCAATCAGATGCAGCGGACAGCCTGGCGCATATCACCGGAAAAGAATTTGCAGAAAATCTGCGCCGGAGAGCCAAAAGAAACCGGGGAAATCAGATAAAAATTGAGGATATGTCCCTGGATTCTGAGCGAACCGTTAAAAGAGAAACTACGATGGCTGAGCGGGAGAAAGGACTGGACGATATTCTGGCAAAAGCCGGCGCAGGTCTGGCAGCCATGGTGGAATCTGAGATTCAGGAAATGGAAAACGCTGCAAAAACAGGCGGTTCGGCCCTTTCTTCCAGGCCGGAATTATCCATGGAAACAGCAGAAATTCCAAAACTTCCGCCGGAAATTCATGTGGATTTGGACGCTGAGTATTTTAAGTGGAAAGAAGGGGAGGAAAACCCTGCACCTGAGAAGAAGGAGAAACGGTTCCTTTTTGGGAGAAAGCAGTGAGAATATACCAAAGCAGATTCATTTGCGATGCAGGAGTTAAAGTCTAAAGAAGGGGCCG
>NZ_JBQIOP010000037.1:0-39843 GCF_056822245.1 Petralouisia sp.
GAGACAAAGCCCCCGGCCCCGCTTTTCCTGTGTATCGCAACAAAAACAAATTATTTGCTGCGGGGTGTCTGTTTCGAAGGCGACGGGTGCAGCGATTTTACTTTTCTTGTGTATCGCAACAAAAACAAATTATTTGCTGCGGGCGTCTGTTTTGAAGGCGGCGGGCGCAGCGTTATTCCGGTGTGTGGTATCGCCTATGGTTTTAGCACTACAGCGAATAATCTATATTTCGATACACAGGAACTGCCGGATTGCCCTTTGGCAAAACAAACGGTTTCCGGACGTATTGTGTAGAGGCGAAATCCACTGCTTACGGAGGCTTAGGAAGGAAGGCTTTCCTGACTTCCTTAGCCGCAGTTAGCAGTTAGTTCGCCGAAACGCTGCCCGGTTTGTGTGCCAAAGGGCAATCCGGCAGTTCCGTCCGTATCCAAATACCAAACCTTCGCTGTAACCCTAAAGCGTATTTGAAAAATGCTCCAAAGACAGAAAGTGTTCGTAAATGCTGCAGATTTCTGCGGCGTCTTTTTGTCTGGGCATTTCACAGAAAATACGCAGAAGGGGTTCTGTGCCGGAGAAGCGGGCAATGACCCAGCCGCCGTTTTTGAAGTACACTTTGCTGCCGTCCAGGTAGGAAATACGGTCGATTTCTTCGGTAAGCTCCGGAAGCAGTTTATCTTCCATCAGAATCTTGTACATCTCTGCTTTCTTTTCTTTTGTAAACTTATAATCCCGTTCTTCCATATGGATTTCTCCGCATTCTCTGCGGATATCTTCCATAATGCCGGAAAGTTTCTTGCCGGTTACGGCAATCATTTCCACCAGAAGGGCCGCTGCGTAGATGCCGTCTTTTCCGTTGATATGTCCGCGTACTGTAAGGCCGCCGGAGGACTCTCCGCCGATAATGGCCCCTGTCTCGTTCATCTTGGCTGAGATGTGCTTAAAGCCTACCGGAACTTCGTAGCAGCTTTCTCCAAACTGGGCCGCCACTTTATCCAGCATATGGGTAGTGGCAATATTTCTTACCACCGGCCCGCTCCAACCCTTGAATTTTACCAGATAATAGTAGAGCAGCACCAGAATATCATTGGGATGAAGGAAATTGCCCTGATCGTCAATGACGCCGATCCGGTCTGCATCTCCGTCGGTGGCAATTCCGATATCAAACCGTTTCTCCACCACATAATTCTGCAGAGAATGCAGCGTAGCCGCCGAAGGAGCCGGCAGTTTCCCGCCGAACAGCGTATCATGCCTGTCATGGATGGTGGCCACCTCACAGCGGGCCGTCATCAGAATCATTTTCAGGGAAGTCTCGCTGACGCCGTACATGGGATCTAACGCCACCTTTAAGCCTGCTTCCCGGATTGCCTGCATATCCACTGACGCAATGATATTGTCCAGATATTCATTCAGCGGATAAATCTCTTCAATCCAACCCTCTTTTTTGCCGGCGTCATATTCCACTTCGCTCACTTCTCCCGGGCCGATATCCCGGATATAATCTTCCAGGTCTTTGGTCTGAACCTCGTCTGCGTCTCTGCCGCCTGCGGTAAACACTTTAATTCCGTTGTAAATGGCCGGATTATGGCTGGCTGTAATCATCATTCCGTAGGGAAATTCATGCTTCATCACATAGAACATCACCAGCGGCGTAGGCGAAGATTTGTTAATCAGGTATACTTTGATATGGGCCGCTGCAAATACCATTGCCGCCCACTGCATGGCTTCCTTGGACAGAAATCTTCTGTCGTACCCCATGACAATGCCCCGGTCTGTGACCCCTTCGTTCTGCATTTTATTGACCATTCCCTGCGCCAGTAACTGTATGTTTTCTTTCGTAAATTCATCTCCGATTACGGCTCTCCAACCGCCAGTTCCAAATTTTACCATAATGTACCCTCTTTTCTGAAATGCCGAGCGTCTCCTGTTCTCACAGATTCCAACTGCCCGGACATTTCTGTTTTGCTTACTGTTTCCCCATAGTTACTTCTACTGTATGTACGGTTCCCGGCTCCAAAACAGGGATGTGTTCTGTAACTTTGCCGTCTAAGCGAAGCTCTCTGACTCCTTTTTCTATGCTTTCGGGATTCTTCACGCAGATTCGGTACTCTGCCCCTCTCCATCTGCGCACAAGGGAAAATTCCTTCCAGCTGGCCGGAATGCAGGGATCGATCACCAGCTCTTTGAATCCGGGCCGGACTCCCAGCATATAACGGGTAGCCGCATAATAAGCCCAGCCGCCGCTGCCGGTCATAAAGGGATGGCGGGCCCGGCCCAGGGCCGTATGATCTTTTCCCATAATAAACTGGCAGTAGGAATACGGCTCCGATTCCCGGATCTCAATCTTGTCATTCTGGAGGCAGGGACAGATGGAATTGTAATATTTCATGGCTCTGCTGCCCCGGCCCAGTATACATTCCGCCGCCCAGGCCCAGGGATTGGGATGGGAGAAAATCGAACCGTTCTCCTTAACTCCCGGATACACCCTGGTGACAAACCCGATCTCGTCGTCCGGCACCGTATAGGAGGGCGCGTTCAGCATAATTCCGTAGGGCGTAAACAGATGCCAGTTCACGCTGTCCATGGCCTGGCGGCCCTTCTCCTCCTCTGCCGCCTGGGACAATACCGCCCAGGCGTTGGATTCCAGATGAATCCGGCCTTCCTGATCCTGAAACGTGCCAATTTTCCTTCCGTCTTTGGTAATCCCGCGGATAAACCACTCCCGATCCCACAGTTTATCGTTGCAGGTGTTACGTACCTTTTTCTGCATCCCGGCATATTGTTCCACGTCTGCGCTGCGTCCCAGATATCCGGCAAGCTCGATGAAATGGCCCAGGGCCCAGTGATGCAGAAAAGACACCATGGCGCTTTCGCCGCCGCCCAGATTCAAACAGTCGTTCCAGTCCGCCCGAAGCCCTTTGCAGATTCCGCTGCTTCCCACCTGCTCTGCGGAAAAATTCAGAATACGCTTCATATGCTCATACACGGTTCCTTCCCCGCCGTCTGCATAAGTAACCACTTCGTCCGCCAGGTCCGCTTCCCCGGTTTCCCTGATATACTCCACAATGGCCGGAATCAGCCACAAAGCATCGTCTGAACAGGCGTCCTCGATTCCATGCACCCGGTCTGCCTCATGGCCTGGAATTACCGTGGGCGATTTGAAAGGTTTTTTCTTTTTCTTCTGCTCCGGGTCAAACCATTCCGGCTGAAACAGGTGCAGGCCGTATCCCTGACTGGTAAGGCCCCGCAGCAGCTCCACGAGCCGCTGTCTGCATTTTTCCGGATTGGAATGGGGAATGGTCATGGCATCCTGAGCGGTATCCCGGTAGCCAAGGCCGGTTCTTCCTCCCACCTCCACAAAGGATGCAAACCGGGAAAACATGATATTCACCTCTGCCTGATAGAGATTCCAAATGTTGATCATGGTATTCATTCCCTCGTTGGGGGTCTGTATCTGAAGCCTCCCGAATTTCTCTTCCCAATATGCCCCAAGCTGCTTATAGCTCTGCTCCACGTTGCTGACATTCCTGTATTTTTCCCGGATTTTCCTGCCCTCGGTCCGATTTCCCTCTCCAAGCATAAAAATCAGCCGCGCTTCTTCTCCCGGCGCCAGAACCAAATCTTTCTGAAGGCTTCCGCAATGGTTATTTCCCAGTTCCCGGGAACTGCCGCACCGCCCCCTTTCCACTGCAATGGGATTGTCCTCAGTCCGATAAGCCCCTAAAAACTTATCCCTGAGGCAATCGTATCCGTCCGGCTGAAAGCTGCCGGTGAAATACTGGTATCCGAACTCTTCGTAAAACAAATCGTGTTCAATGATACCGTCCTCATAGGAGGAGCCGGCGCAGTACAGGCTCATCTGAAAGTTCTGATTGTCAATCATCACATGATGAAAGGAAAATTCCAGATAAGAAAAAACGGAAATCCGCCGCTGCCGATCTGTGGTGTTCTTCAGCTTCACATCCCACAGCTCCACCGGATCTTCCATGGCAACCGACAGCTTCTGGCTGGCCTCGATCCCTTTGTAACTGCACTCATAGACGGAATAGCTCATTCCATGGCGGCATCTGTATTCTGCCAGCTCCAGCGGTTTTCCCACCGGCTGCCAGGAAATACTCCAATAGTCCCCGTCCTCTGCGTCCCGCAGATACACATAATGCCCCGGCCGGTCTGCGGGCACCGCATTGCCCCGAAAACGGGTGATCCGGTGATACTCCGGCGACTGGTAAAACAGATAGCCGCCTGCCGTGTGGTTCACCACGGCGCACAAATCCCCAACCCCCAGATAATTGGTCCAGGAAACCGGCAAATCCACCCTGTCAATTACATACTCTCTCTTTTCATTGTCAAAATGTCCGTATTGCATTTTCTTACCTTCCCCTTTTCCTGAATGATATAGTTATTATAAATCACCGGGAAAAAAAGAGGTATTGTCAGGTATGGCATAATTTGTATTTTATTGCGGGGTGTTTGACTTTTCCCATCTATACTCCTATAATATTTATAATATCAAAATTTCTGCGGAAAAGAAAGGATTTCATATCATGAAACTATTAAAAACCATTGCCCGGATTCTGGTCTGCCTGCTGCCCTTTGTTCTGGCCCTGCTTCTTCAGTTCCTCATATCCTTCGGCGGAATTTTTGCCGGAATCATGCTGTCTGCCTTAAAAGATCCGGGACTTTTAAAAGGAGAAGAACTCTATTCCACCATATACACTCTGGCCTCTGACAGCCAGTTCTTAGCAGGCATCTCGGCTCTTTACGCTGTGCTTGCCGCCCTGCTTCTGGGATTCTGGTACTGGAAGCGGTTTGTCCCCAAGAAACGTCCCCGGAGGCCGGTTTCTTCCATTATCAACCCCTCCATGTTTTTCGGACTGGTATTTCTGATGCTTGGCATGCAGTACATAACCACTTATATCGTTATGATCACAGCCGCCGTCAATCCCTCCTGGTATGACATTTATGAAGAATTGTTAAAAAGTATCGGTTTTGGAGATGTAACGCTGCTCCTGGCATTGTACTCTGTCCTGATTGCCCCCGTCAGCGAAGAATTGATTTTCAGGGGCGTTACTTTGAAATATGCCGTAAAATCCATGCCCCTTGCAGCCGCAAATATTTTCCAGGCAGCTCTTTTCGGCATTTTCCACGGCAATGTGGTGCAGGGCGTATATGCCTTTGTGGTGGGATTGTTCTGCGGCTATGTGTGCCTGAAGGGCGGCAGCATTTACCTGTCCATCCTGTTCCATATGATGTTTAATCTCTGGGGCACATTCGCGCCTTCTTTTCTGTCCTATACCGGTGATTCTGTTTTGATTCATACGCTGATCTTTGCCGGGGCAGCCTGCTCTGCGGCTTTCGGAATCTTTTTGTATCAGCGGGGCGCTGCGGGCCGGAAGAAAAAGAGGGTTTCCTAAAGTGAACCATCTGTATTTCAATACACAGGAGCTGCCGAATCCAAATATAAAACATCCGATACTTTTGATGCATTATATTCAGTTATAGCAGAACAAGGGCAGAACACTCTACCTGCTGCTGCCCTTGTTTCATTTACAACTCCTGCCCTATCAGTACCCGTTTCCCCTGAAAAGCAAATCCGTATCTGCGGATGCGGCTTTCCGGGATTCCTTTCTGCACCAGAACTGCAGAATAATTCTTTTCCTTAATCTGCTGTAAGGCAGAAGCTACGGTATCTTCCAGGTCTTTTTCATCATATTCGTCCAGTACCTTAAATTCCAGAATAACGGCATCATCCTCTGCCGGTTTTTTCGGCTCCAATATAACATCGTACCGTCCAAAACCGCTTTCACGGTTAGAAGTAATGAAATACCGCCCGCTTAATTCCACCGCCAGTCCCAGTACAAAACCGTGGTAAAAGCGTTCCGGCTGACTGAATGATCCGTTCCTGCCTGTATCAAAATAACTGAAGGTCTGCAGCGCAACACGGTTCATATAAGTATTCATTGCCCGTACATTTCCTTGCAGCAGCCCTTTGATAAAATCATTGTAATCATGTTCCGCTCTGGCAAACCATCCGCGGATCATGCTGCGGAACATCCGGCGCACCTCCAGATTGGTAAGAGCCAGCTCATACACAGGTTCCCAGTCGGCATTTTCTTCTCCCAAACCATCGGGAATCTCATCCTCAAAATGCAGTACTTTCAAATAACCGCTGGCCAGAAGCAGGCTCCAGATAGCTTCCTCACTGCTGTCCAACTGACTGAATACCATCTGCTCATCGATGGACGTACGCAATGTCCCGCCCCGGATCAGTTCCTCAAATGTTTCTTTCATGCGGGGGCTGCTTTCACGAAGCAGCCTGCTCACCAGGCTGTTGGAACTGGTATTCGCCCAGTAGGCGCTGAACTTTCCTGTGTCCAGGAAATTCAGTATGGACCAGGGATTGTAAATATCACGCTGGCTTCCAAAAATAAAACCGTCGTACCAGAGCTTTATCTGCTCTTTTTTATCCCCCATATTTCGCTGATCCAGGGCAAGAAATACCTCTTTTTCTGTGAATCCGAAGCAAGACGCATATTCCTCAGAAGTGGCAGTGACTACTTTCAGGTTGTTAAGGTCAGAAAACACCGATTCCTTACTTACTCTGGTAATCCCGGTTAATAACGCGCGCTCCAGCCATGGATTCGTCTTAAATGCAGAATTAAACAGCGTGCGGATAAATGAAACCATCTCATTCCAGTATCCGTTGATATATGCTTCCTGCATAGGAGTATCGTACTCATCTAAGAGAATAATCACTTTTTTTCCATACAGGCGGTATAAAAAATCAGAGAGCATCCGCAGCGCCGCCGAGGCAGCGCTGTCCGACATTCCCGCAGTAACTTCCTGATAAAATGCGCGCTCCTTGTCGTTCAGCAAATTCTTTTCCAGTAAAAATTCGTATTTATTATACTGCTCTTCTATCATCCTGCAAAGGCTTTTTCTGGCTTCTGAAAAACAGGTTTCTTTTACTGCAGCAAAAGAAAGGCTGATCACCGGGTAGGTTCCCTGCAGATTCCGGTATGCTTCTGCCTCCCAAATAGAAAGCCCTTCAAAAAGGCCGCCTTTTTGAGCATATTCCAGGGAAAAGAACTGCTCTGTCATGCTCATATTCAATGTTTTTCCAAAACGCCGGGGCCGGGCAATCAGCGTCACTTCATCCTTGCTGTCCCACCATTCCCGGATAAAATCCGTTTTATCCACATAAAAACAATCATTTTCGATTAATTTTGAAAATGACTGTATGCCGATGGCCACATTCTTTGCCATAAGAGCCTCCTTTCCCTGTTTATGTTATACCACTGTCTGAAAAATATCAATATTTTGTCAGCAATTTCAGCCCACCTTAATCACCCTGGTAGCCACCATATCCCGAAACGCCCCATCATGCTCCACAAAAATCATGGCAGGGTCAAATTCCCGGATCAGCTCCTCGATCTGCATTCTGGAATAAATGTCCACAAAGTTCAGCGGCTCATCCCACACATACAGATGGGCCTGTTCACAGAGGCTTCTGGCAAGCAGTACTTTTTTCTTCTGGCCGCCGGAAAAATCGGCCATGTCTTTTTCAAACTGCACCCGTTCAAAATCCATTTTCCGCAAAACCGCCTTAAACAGACGTTCCTCAATGCCGGCTTTCTCTGCAAAATCCGACAGGCTCCCCTTCAGATAAGAAGTGTCCTGGGGCACATAAGAAATCACAAGGCCGGAGCCCACGGTTACTGTCCCGGTATGGCCGATTCTGTCACGGGCCCATGGCCCATCCTGCATGCCGCCGCCAAAGCTTTCCTCCATCAATAATTTCAGCAGGCTGCTCTTGCCGCTGCCGTTTCCTCCCTCTAGGGCAATCCTCTCACCCTTTCGCACCTCAAAGGACAGGGGGCTGCAGATTTCCTTTTCTCCATAACACACCGAAACCTCCGAAAAAGACGCCAGCCGGTCTGTGTGATAGGCCATTGGCGAAAGCTTTAAGCGCTCCGCCGTCTCCATGTTTTTCAAAAGACCGGATTTCTCCTTTATAGCCTGATGCTGCCGGGCTTCGATGACTTTGGACCGCTTCATCATCTTCGCTGATTTATGGCCGATAAATCCCCGATCGGGCCTTAATCCGGAATTTCTGGTTCCCTTTTTGGTTTTTTCCACCTGCTCAGACCATCCGCCGGTGCGTTTTGCGGCGTTTTCCAGACGGCGGATATCTTTTTTCAGACGCTCCTGTTTCTGCAGTTCAAACTCCTGCTGACGGCTGAAATTCTCCATCCAGGAGGAAAAATTTCCGCTCTGCACTTCAATATCCGCCCGGTTCAGGGAAAGAATATGGTCTACACAGCCGTCCAGGAAACGTCTGTCATGGGAAACCAGGATAAATCCCTTTTTCTTTTTCAGATACGCCGCCGCCAACTGCCTGCCCTCTGCGTCCAGATGATTGGTAGGTTCGTCAATCAGCAGAAAATTTCCCTCCCTTAAAAAACATGCGGCCAGCTGGGCTTTGGTCTGTTCCCCTTTAGATAAGGTTTGATAGGGCCTCCACAGAATCTCCTCCGGTACGGAAAGGTAGGATAATTCCCGCACCAATTCCCATTCCTGTGCCTGGGGGCAGATTTCCTGCAAAATTTCCCCGGTCCAACGGCTTTCGTCTTTCACCTCCCTGGGAAAATAATCGAACTGCACCGAGCTTGTGATAGTTCCGCTGTATTCGTATTTTCCCTGTAATAAATTTAAAAATGTTGTTTTTCCTCTTCCGTTTCTTCCCACAAAGCCCAGCTTCCAGTCTGTGTCAATCTGGAAGCTGACATCCTCAAAGATATTATCATAGCTTGCTGGGTAGGAAAATGTTAAGTTTTCCACTTGAATCAATGACATTTACCATTCTCCTTTCTCAGCCTGGCATCTCCTGCCCAGGACTTTTTGAACCATATTTTTACGATAAAAAGCCGCAGGAAAGTCAATTCCTGCGGCTCTATATACGTAAAGATGGGCGCTGGCGCATCAAGAAGAAACATACAAGACACAATATTTTGCAAATAGAACTTACACCATATCTTGCAGCTGTATTTCTGAACGCCACAGTCCCAACCCAATATAGAGTTAGAGAGACTTATCACTTTCCTGCAACAGACGCAGCAATTCCACAGCCGTAAGCTGCCAAATTGTAAGCGTATATTCTGTTATTATCTGCAAGAAACGTGAAACATCTCTCCACCCCTTTCGATTCATTTGCCTGTCAGTGTAACATAAAAATATCAGAAAATCAAGCCATTAATAAAATCTCTCAGATTTTCAGCAATTCTGCCAGCTGCCTGACTTCTTCCACTTTAAGCCCTGCATATTCTGCAATCTTATCCAAAGATAACTCTCCGTCCCTCAGCATCCTGAGAGCAGTTTCTTTCTTCGTCTCTTTCTGTCCCGTATTCAAAATCCTTCGTGCCTCCGGATCTCCTAATGCACCTCTCATAACCTCATTTTACCTCCTGGATTATTTACTCTTCCACCATTAATTTTATTATACACAGAATTACAGGCTGCCGGATTTTTCTCTTTCACAGGCAACCTATCATTCCATTACAATGAAATCAAATTTATGCTCCTATTGTAACAAATAATTTCGAGAGTGTAAAGCATAATTTTACTGCTGTCCGTCATATTCCCTTGTGATATCCTTCAGCCACCGGAAGCTCTTATAGTGACGGTACACCACGGGAATTTTCCAGAATTCATCCAGACACAGGACAAAATACACAGCCATAGGCGGCAATTTCAGCACAAAGGCCGCCAGAATTCCAAGAGGCACGCTGACAAACCACATGTCAATAATATCGCAGATCATACCGAATCTGGAATCTCCGCCTGCCCGGAAAATTCCCGCAATCAGCAATGTATTCATGGCCTGCCCAACCACATAGTAAGAGCTGATCAGCAGCATCATATTCAGATAGCCCTCCGCCCGGGCCGACAGGTGGAAAAAATAAAACACCAACGGACGGATCAGCAGCAGAACTAATCCGGTCAGCGCCCCGATTGTCAATGTCACATAACAGGATCTGCGGGCGTCCCGCTTTGCCAGCTCCAGCTTGCCCTCGCCGATTTCAATGCCCAAAAGCACTGAAGCGCCTGCCCCCAGGGCAAAACAGAGGATAGTGCAGAGGTTACGTACCGTGGAGGCCACTGAGCTTGCCGCCACCACATCTGCATTCAGACGCCCCATAATGGCTGAATACATGGAAAATGCCACCGTCCAGGCACAGTCATTAATTAAGGCAGGAACCGCATATTTTACAAAATCCTGAAACAGCAGCCGGTGGCTTCCAAACATTACTTTCAGGTCGATCCGAAATACTTTTCCCCTGAGGGCGTCTGCAAAACACAAAAGCAGCTCCACGATCCGGGTCGTCACCGTTCCTATGGCAACTCCCAGAACGCCCAGCTTCGGCGCGCCGCCAATTCCGAAAATAAAGACGGCGTTCAACACAATATTCAGCAGAAGAGCCGCCGTGCTGATCAGTGTGCTCAGATGGGCCCGTTCCATACTCCTTAAAACACAGAGATACACCTGAGAAAAGCTCATGCACACATAAGATATGCCGATCACCTGCAGGTAACCGGCGCCAATGGAAATCAACTCCCCGTCGTTGGTATAAATCCGCATCAGCATTTTGGGCGCCGCCACGGCCCCTGTCGCCAGAACCACGGTAATTACAGCCGCAATCTTCGTGGCAATTCCCATCACTGCCTGAATCGAATTGGTGTCTTTTTTCCCCCAGTACTGAGAAGCCAGCATGGTAACTCCGGAGGAAATGCCGAAAAACACCCCGGACAGCAAAAACTGGAACTGATTGGCCAGAGACACTGCCGACAGCTCCGTCTGTCCCACATACCCCAGCATAAATACATCCGCTGAATTCACCGCATTGGTGATAAAATTCTGAATGGTAATCGGTATCACCAAAGACGCCAGAGCCCGGTAAAATCTTCTGCTTTCTGTTTTCATTTTTCTCAATCCTTTTTAAACATTGAACCTAAACAGGATCACATCTCCGTCTTTTACCACGTATTCCTTCCCTTCCAGTCCTACCAGTCCTTTCTCTTTGGCGGCAGAAAGAGAGCCGCAGTCCAGAAGATCCTGATAATTCACAACCTCGGCCCGGATAAATCCCCGTTCAAAATCTGAATGGATCTTTCCCGCCGCCTGAGGCGCTTTCGTGCCTTTTTTGATGGTCCATGCCCTGGTTTCGTCCTCTCCGGAGGTCAGATAGCTGATCAGCCCCAGCAGGCTGTAGCTTGCTTTAATTAATTTTTCCAAACCGGATTCTTTTAAGCCCAGTTCCTCCAGAAACATTGCCTTTTCTTCCTCGTCCAGTTCGGCAATCTCCTGTTCAATCTGCGCGCAGATCACAAAAACCTCACAGCTCTCTTTCTCTGCATTGGCCCGGACCTCTTGTACAAAGGAGTTTCCTGCTCCCTCCTCTGCCAGCTCCTCCTCTTTTACATTGGCCGCATAAATTACAGGCTTTGCCGTCAGCAGATTATAGCCTGAGAACCAAAGCTCCTCATCCTCGTCCTGCAGTTCAAAGGTTTTGGCCAGCTTTCCGTCCTCCAGATGGGCTTTCACCCGCTCCAGAAGCTTCAATTCTCTGGCAAGGGTCTTGTCCATTCTGGCGCCTTTGCTGGTTTTGGCAATCCGCCGTTCCAAAATCTCAATATCTGAAAAGATCAATTCCAGATTAATGGTTTCAATGTCCCGCACCGGATTGATGCTTCCGTCCACATGAACAATATTGCTGTCCTCAAAACAGCGCACCACATGGACAATTGCGTCCACTTCACGGATATTGGACAGAAACTGGTTGCCCAGCCCCTCTCCTTTGCTGGCCCCCTTGACCAGTCCGGCTATATCCACAAATTCAATGACCGCCGGCGTCACCTTCTTAGACTGGTACAAATCTCCCAGTTTCTTCAGCCGTTCATCCGGCACGGTCACGATTCCCACATTGGGATCTATGGTGCAGAAGGGGTAATTGGCTGATTCTGCCCCTGCTTTTGTCAGTGAATTAAACAATGTGCTTTTTCCTACATTGGGTAAACCTACGATTCCTAGCTTCATAGTTCTGTATTCCTCCTTGAAAATGCCGCAAAACAGGCCATTTTCGAAATATAATCAATTTAGTAACTGTTCAGTCTCTGGATTCCACCACCACAAGCGTCCCTTCCTGAAAGGCAATTTCAGCCTGCTCCGCTGCAATCTCATTGCTGACTCCAAGGGAATGACAGCATTTCAGGGTAAAATCCTCCACCTGGTACTTAAAGCCCTTCAGGGTAAGTCCCGTCACCTGGGGCGTAAAAGGAAGCAGCGACACATAGTTCCCATACTGCTCCTCTTTTCGGAGCGCAAGGCCCTGATTTACCATGCGGATTCGGTTGTTGGCGTCTACCATAAGCGCTTCCACTCCGTGTTCCATAGCCATGCCGAGAAGATGGATATTTCCCAATACATGATCCATTCTGGAACCGGTAGCTCCGAGAATATGTATCTTTTTGCAGCCCTGTTCCATGGCAGTGCGGACTGCAAGCTCTGTATCCGTTTCATCTTTTTCCGGCTGAAACTGCAAAATCTTCGGCCTGTCCTTCTCCATTTCCGTAAACTTCTGCAGAATCTCTGGATTCACGGAGTCAAAATCTCCCACAATAAAGTGCGGCGTCATATCCTTCCGGTAGAAAAATCCCATTCCCGCGTCTACGGCAATCGTAATGTCAAAATGATGCTCCTTTATGTAGGAAGCCGCAAATATATCCTCCAGATCTCCGCCAGTGATAATCAATGCCTCCATATTTTCCCTCCGTTCGAAAAGCCGCAAAAATTATGCTCATTTTCCAAAATTATTTCATCAATTCCCGGAATTTTTTTACATTTTCAGAAATGTCTCCCTGAAAAACGGCGCTGCCTGACACAATCACATTGGCTCCGGCCTGTACAATCTCTTCCACATTGGACAGCGAAACGCCTCCGTCCACTTCAATGTCCGTATTCAGCCCGCTTTCTTTTATGATATGTTTTAGCCTGCGTATTTTCTCAAGAGAATAGGGAATGAATTTCTGGCCGCCGAATCCCGGATTCACCGACATAAGCAGCACCATATCCAGCTTGGGCAGAATATAGTCCAGTACATTCAGACTGGTTGCCGGGTTTAAAGCCACCGCCGGGCGGACTCCCTGTTCCCGGATGGATTCCACGGTCCGATCCAGATGTGCGCACGCTTCTGCGTGAACCGTAATAATGTCTGCCCCGCAGTCTGCAAATTCCCGGATATAGCGTCCCGGCTCTTCCACCATTAAATGTACGTCAAATACTTTTTCGGTACAGGGGCGGATGGACCGTATCAGCGGCATGCCGAATGAAATACTGGGCACAAAAGCCCCGTCCATCACATCAATATGCACATATTCTGCTCCTGCTTCATCAATTGCGCGAACCTGTTCTCCTAACTTTGAAAAATCTGCCGACAATATGGACGGTGATAAATAATTCATGGCTTTCTCCTCCTGGTATTTCTTAATTCTTCATATAACATTACATAATTTTCATACCGGACAGGGCTGATGGCTCCCTCTTCCAATGCCTGCTTCACGCTGCAGTCCGGTTCATGAATATGGCTGCATCCCTGAAACCGGCAATAAGGCTCATACTTTCCAAATTCCCGGAAATACGACTGCAATGCCTGCTGCTCTATCCCGGTGAGATAGATGGAGCTGAATCCGGGCGTGTCCATAATATAAGTCTGCTCCTGAATGCGGATTAACTGGGAATGGCGGGTGGTATGCTTTCCCCGTTCAATTTTCTCACTGATATCCCCGGTTTCCATCTGCACTTTAGGCTGCAGCAAATTGATAATCGAGGACTTTCCCACGCCGGAAGGACCTGCCACCGTGGTGGTTTTTTCCTTCAATACCTGCAAAAGCTCCTGGATTCCCTGTTCTTTTTTGGCGCTGACAAAGAGAACCTCATAGCCGCAGCCCTGATAGAGCTTCTCAAGTCTCAGAAGCTCTTCTTCTTTTACAAGCTCCTGTTTGTTAAAGCAAATCACGGTCTTTACCTGCTGCTGTTCCATCATAACCAGAAACCTATCCAACAGGTTGAAATTCGGCTTTGGCCTGTCTGCCGCAAAAATCACAAGAGCCTGATCCACATTTGCCACTGCAGGGCGGATCAGCTCATTGCTTCGTTTCAGGATTCTGACAATATTACCTGTTTTTTCCCCCAGGCTGATGGGCTCCATCTCCACATTGTCTCCCACCAGAGGTTTTATTTTCTCTTTTCTGAAAATTCCTTTTGCCTTACATTCAAAGATTCCGGCTTCTGCTGTGTACACATAGTAGAAGCCGGCAATCCCTTTGACTATCTTTCCCTGCATCTTATATTTCCTGTATTAATTCTGCGTAAATCCAACGCCGTCAATGGTAGTCTGATCGGTTTCTGTAATCTCTGCGTCATCCTCGTCCCGATAAGTCCATTCCCAGTCAATGACAAAATATCCCTGGCTGCAGTTTTCAATATTAGACGCATTGACTGTAAAGGGGAAGGAGGTTGCAGTCCAGGAATTGATGGCGTCATTTCCTTCTGATTTATAGAGGGTGATTTTCGCTTCCACCCGGATCGCGTCCTCCGGAATGCTTCTGGGAAGATCAATGTTATAATTATTCAGAGAATAATACTGGGTGGTGATCTTTCTGCCCAGGCTGATGGTCAGCGTCACCTGGGTTCCCTGCTCCACCATTTTATCCGGGGCAATGCTCTGCCCCATCACATTCCCTTCCGGTATTTCATCGCTATAATCTGAAGAAGTACTTGCCACCGTAAGCCCCAGATTTTTAATTTCCTCCCGGGCCTCGGCCTCTGGCTTATTCCATACATCCGGCATTCTCACCGTTTCTCTTCCCTTGCTCAGCATCACTGTGACGGTGTCTCCCTTTTTCGCCTTCTCTCCTGCCTCCGGGCTCTGGGAAATCACCTGATCGTTGGGGATGGAATCGCTGGACTCGTAATCAAACACCGGCACCAGACCGGCGTTGCGCAAAGTAGTTTCCGCATCGCCTTTTGCCTTTCCCTTTACGTCCGGCACATCAAATTCTCCCGGGCCGCTGCTGATGACAACCAGAATCGTGGTGTTTTTCTCCACCATGGTTCCTTTTTCCTCACTCTGGGACACAATCTGGCCTTCCGGATATTCCTCAGAGGACTCTTCCCCATTGGGCTGAATTCCAAGGTGCATCTGATTCAGCACATCTTTTGCCTCGTCAAAGGTGTAGCCTCTTAAGTCAATCATTTCTATTTTCTCAGATTCTTCTTTGTTCTCTTCATCTTCTTTCTCTGCTTCTGTCTTTGTGTCCGGCTCTTTCTTATCCGCTTTGTCTCCCCCTCCGAATTTAAACAGTCCAAGGAAGCTGCCGCCAATGTAAATAATAATGGCAACAATCACCACCGCCGCCACAATTCCCATAATCGTAACGGCTTTTTCCATTTTCGGATTCAGAAAACCTTCGTCGTCCTCGTCGTCCTCCTCCTCATCCTCGTCCTCATCATTCAATTCTTCCTGATAATAAATATTTCTGGTCTGCTGCTTGATGCTTTCCACTTCCTCCGACTTCATAACCCGGGTCTTATCCTGCTGTCCGAGGGGAACCATCACCACAAAATCCTCGTCCGGGCTGATTAAGGCTTTCTTCAGATCAATCAGCAGATCGCTGATGCTGTCGTACCGTCTGTCCGGGCTTTTCTGGGTGCATTTTAAGATAATCTTTTCCATGCTGACTGGAAGATTCGGGGCAAAAGCGCTTGGCGCCACCATTTCCTCCTGCAAATGCTGAATCGCCACTGCCACTGTGGATTCTCCGTCAAAGGGCACCCGGCCTGTGACCATTTCATACATTACAATTCCGAGAGAGTAAATGTCGCTTTTGCCGTCCACAAATCCATTTCTGGCCTGCTCCGGAGAAGCGTAATGCACGGAACCCATCACATCAGAACTGATGGTATTGTTGGTGGCCGCCTTGGCAATTCCAAAATCCGTCACCTTCACCTTTCCTTCCGTAGAAATAATAATATTCTGAGGCTTGATGTCACGGTGAATAATATGCTTGTTATGCGCCGCCTCAATTCCCCTGCCTACCTGAATGGCAATGCTGACTGCCTCCTTAAAAGAAAGCTGCCCTTTCTTCTCGATATAAGTTTTCAGGGTAATCCCCTCTACATACTCCATCACAATATAATGAACGGAATTCTCGCTTCCCACATCATAAATATTTACAATATTCGGATGCTCCAGACCTGCCGCAGACTGGGCCTCCGTACGGAATTTCGTCACAAAGTTCACATCATCCGAAAATTCCTGCTTCAGAACCTTAATTCCCACAAAACGTCCCAGGGTATGATCTTTGGCCTTATACACATCGGACATTCCGCCGCTTCCTGCTTTTCCTACTATTTCATATCTGTCTGCAAGATAGACTCCTTCTTTTAACATATTTTCACCTCACCTGAAAATGGTTCTGTCAAAATCACTGTAATATTATCATTTCCGCCATAGTCGTTCGCTGCCTCTATCAGCTCCCGGACGGCATCCTCTGTATTCTGTTTTTCATTTATAATCTCAAAAATTTCCTCATCTTCCAGCATATCTGTCAAGCCGTCGGAGCACATCAGAATCCGGTCGCCTTCGTTCAATTCCACTTCAAAAAAGTCCACCTCTATTCCGTATCCGCCGCCTACGGCTCTGGTTATAATATTCCGATCCGGGTGCAGCCTTGCCGCTTCCGGGGAAATCTCCCCCCGGCGCACCATCTCCTGCACGTAGGAATGATCTTTGGTAATCTGGGTCAATGCTTCCCTGCAGACCAGATACAGCCGGCTGTCGCCCACATTGGCCACGCACAATTCCCGATCCTGTACGGTGGCCACCACCACGGTGGTTCCCATCCCTTCTAAATCAATATCCGTCCGGGCCTTTTCCATCACTGCCTGATTTGCCCGGCCGATCGCCTGACGGATGATGGCAGCAGGCGATGTGTCACTGCTGTTTCTCACAGAATCCACAATCATCTCCACCGTATACCTGGAGGCATAGTCTCCGGCGTTGTGGCCCCCCATCCCGTCTGCTAAAATAAACAGATTCGGCAGATTTCCAACCGGAGTCTCTGAGGTATACTTATAGTCCTGATTCATATCCCGTCTTCTCCCTGTATCCGTTTTGGAAAAAGTCTTCATGCCTTATCCTGCCTTTCTGAAAATTTCTTTCTTAATTGTCCACAGGCTCCGTCAATATCTCTGCCCATTTCCCTTCTTATAGTAACATTTATTCCATATTTTTCAAGTTTATTTTTGAAATTCAAAATTGCTTTTGGGTCCGGCTGCAGATAATCCCGCTCTTTGATAGGGTTCACCGGAATCAGATTTACATGGCAGTTCATCCCCTGAAGCAGCTCCCCAAGCTGCGCTGCGTCCCCGTCCCGGTCGTTAACGCCCCGTACCAGACTATATTCAAAGGTAATCCGCCGCCCTGTCTTAGCAAAATAATCCCTGCAGGCCTCCACCACCTGATGAATCTCGTATTTCTTTGCCACCGGCATCAGTTCCATACGCTTTTTTTGGGAAGCGGCATGCAGAGACAGCGCCAGGGTAATCTGCAGTTTTTCCTCCGCCAGCCGGTACATGGCCGGCACAATGCCGCAGGTGGAAACCGTAAGGTTTCTCTGGCTGATATTGCTTCCGTTTTCATCAGATATCAGTTGGATAAATTTCAGAAGATTCTCATAATTGTCCAGAGGCTCTCCCGTTCCCATGACCACCACATGGGATACCCGCTCTCCGGTATCCTTCTGAATCCGGTATACCTGCTCCAGCATCTCCGCCGGCGTCAGATTCCTCACCAGTCCGTCTAAAGTCGAAGCGCAAAACTTACAGCCCATCCGGCACCCGGCCTGGGAAGAAATGCACACGCTGTTTCCATGCCGGTAATGCATCCAGACACTTTCCACCATGTTGCCGTCCGGCAGGGCAAAGAGATATTTTCTGGTTCCGTCTGCGTTCGAACACTGCACTTCCTCCTGCCGCAGCACGGTCAGTTTACAAGTATTTATTAATTTTTCCTTTAATTTCTTAGAAATATCCGTCATTTCCTCAAATGTTTCTGCATGCTTCACATGCAGCCAGGGATAGATCTGCTTCGCCCGAAAAGGTTTTTCTCCCAGGGACACCAGAAAATCCTCCAGTTCTTTCTGATTCCATGACTTTATATCTGCTTTTTCCATATCTTCCTCTATCAATTTCTCACAAATTTTGCCAGGAAGAATCCATCGCAGATTCCCTTCCGTGGTAAGATTTGCTGCTGCTTTTCCAGAGAAAATTCCGGATGCTCCTGCAGGAACCAGGCGGTATTTTCCTGATTTTCACCGGGATTAATGGTGCATGTACTGTAAATCAGAATCCCATCCTGCTTCACATACTGACATACCGTATCCAGAATTTCCCGCTGAAGGGCTGCCAGAGTCCGGCAGGCTTCTCTGGTGACCTTGTATTTAATGTCGGCTTTTTTCCCGAGAACCCCCAGTCCGGAACAGGGCAGATCGGCAATGACAAGATCGGCCTGTCCCACCAATTTCTGATCCAGAATCCGGGCGTCCGCCTGCACAGCGCGGATGTTGGGAAGCTGACACCGATCAATATTCTCCTGTATCAGAGAAACTTTGCGGACGCTTAAGTCCCTTGCCTCCACCATTCCGGTTCCGTGCATCAGCTCCGCCGCATGCATGCTCTTTCCTCCGGGAGCTGCACAGACATCCACCACAAAGCTGTGTTCTTTTGGCGCAGCCCACAGGCCCACCTGCATGGAGCTGATATCCTGCACATGGAATTTCCCCTCCCGAAAAGCCGGAATTTTCTCCAGAAAATCATAATGTTTCATCATTAAAACGTTTTCCAGCTCAGACTCTTCCACCTGAATCTGAGCTTCTTCCAGTTCTTTTTTCAATTCTTCTTTGGTTGTCTTTAAGGGATTCACCCGGATGGCAGCGGGCATCTCTGTCAGAAACGCTTCCAGAAATCCTTCGATTTGTTCCAGTGAATAGGATTGCTGCCATAATTCCAGAATCCACACCGGCATGGAACCGGCAATGGAAAGATATTGAAGCGGCTCTTTCTCCCGATCCGGCATGGCAAGCTCGGACAGGTTCCGGCTGACATTTCGCAATACGCCGTTGACAAAGCCCTTCAGGTTCTTAAATCCCCGTTTCTGCGCCAGCTTCACCGCCTCGTTGCAGGCGGCGGAAGCCGGAACGGCGTCCATATATTTCAGCTCATAAACGCCGCTTCTTAAAATACAGCGGATCACCGGCTTCATTTTATTTACTTTTACACTGGAGCACTGATTCAGCGCATAATCAATCCATATCATATGCTCCAGCGTGCCTTCGCAGACCCGCTTGATAAAGCTTCTCTCCTGCCTGGAGAGATACCGGTATTTATCCAGCGTGTTCCTGATTGCAATGTGGCTGTACATGCCGTCGCGGGTTACCGCCAGTAACACATCCAGTATCAGCTCCCTGCTGTTTATGGTATTGCTGCCCATAGTTTCTCCTGAATTCTGCTCATTATCATCTTTTACTAAAAGTTTCTGCTTCTGCTGCCCGGCAAAACACCAGGCAGAACCCGCAGCCTGTCAGTCGTCTCTTCCGCCGGAGAGAATCAGAAGTCTTACCAGCTGCAGAATGGCTGAGGCAGCGCCTGCCACATAAGTTAAAGCTGCCGCGCCCAGTACTTTCCTGGTTCCCCGGAGTTCTTCTTCACCTAAAATTCCGGTTTCTCCCAGAATCCGCACTGCCCGGCTGGAAGCGTTAAATTCCACCGGAAGGGTAACAAGCTGAAACAATACCGTCAGGGAAAAACACAGAATTCCAAGATTGATCAACAGGCTTCCAGTGCTGCTTGTAATGAAAAATCCAATGACAATCAGCGGCCATGCAATAAAAGAGCCGAAATTTGCCACTGGTACAATGGCAGCCCGGATGCTTAAAGGCGCATAGGACTGCTGATGCTGAATGGCATGGCCGCACTCATGAGCCGCCACGCCCACTGCCGCCACAGAAGGGGAGCCGTATACGCTGTCTGAAAGCCTCAGGGTTTTATTCCTCGGATCGTAATGATCCGTCAGTTCCCCGGAAACATGCTGAACCGTCACATCGTAGATTCCCGCTGCATGCAAAATACGTTCTGCAGCCTGGGCGCCTGTCATTCCCGACATACTGCGGACTTTGTTGAATTTATTAAATGTAAGTTTAACTCTTGCTGATGCAATCAGGCAGATCACTGCCCCGATAATCACCAGAATATACGTTGGATCAAAATAATAAAACGGCATACAAACACTCCTTTTCTTCTCTCTGCACAATTACTGTTTCCTAAAGGTTTCATTCAGGGCTTTTCCCCAGATGCTTTCCTGCCTCCACAGAAAATCCCCGCAAAAATGCGTTGGCGCCAAGCCGCTTCTTGCCTTCTAACTGCAGCTCTCTCAGAATCAGAAGCCCCCGGCCGGTCTGCACCTCAATGGCGTCTCTGGTAACCCTGACAACGGTTCCAGGCTTTTGAAGCCCCTCCAGATCGCCGTCTTTCACCTCTGCCTTCCAGATTTTCAGGGTTTTCCCATCCAGATACGTATAGGCGCTGGGCCAGGGATTCAGCCCGCGGATCAAACATTCCAGTTCCCGGGCAGGCTTCTTCCAGTCAATTTCCCCCAACTGCTTCTTTATCATGGAAGTATGGGTTGCCTCCTCATGGTTCTGGGGGATATACTCTGCAGTTCCTTTTTCAATTTCCTGTAGGGTTCTGACACAAAGCTCAGCCCCTTTTTGAGCCAGCCGGTCAAAGAGGCTTCCTCCTGTCTCATCCTCCCGAAGCTTTACTTCCTCTTTCAGAATCATATCTCCGGTATCTATGCCTTCATCCATCCGCATCGTAGTTACGCCCGTTACCTTTTCTCCCTGGATGACTGCCCACTGGATAGGCGCAGCGCCCCGGTATTTGGGCAGCAGAGAGGCATGGACGTTCACGCATCCAAACCGGGGCATATCCAGAATTTCTTTTGACAGAATCTGGCCGAAAGCCACCACCACCATGATATCTGCTTCCTGCTTCCTTAAATATTCCACACATTCCGGTTCCCGCACCCGCCTGGGCTGATAAACCTCCAGCCCATGGGCCAGAGCCGCCTCTTTTACCGGTGAAAACTGCAGATTTTTCCCCCGGCCTTTGGGTTTATCCGGCTGGGTCACCACCAGGACAATCTCATGTCCTGCCTGAATCAGCGCCTCTAAGGTTCCCACGGAAAAATCCGGCGTTCCCATAAAAATAATTTTCATTCCCTTATTCTTCCTCCTCATCCTCGTATACGGCGTCATGCAGCGGGCCTTCGATTTTCTCCACATACATATGGCCGTCCAAATGATCGATTTCATGGCAGAAAGCCCGGGCTAAAAGCTCTTCCCCTTCCATCTCAAACCGTTCCATATTTTCATCCCAGGCTTCGATTTTTACATAGTAGGGTCTGGTGACCACGCCTGCCTTTCCCGGCAGGCTTAAACACCCTTCGTCTCCCGTCTGCTGGCCCCGGCTTTCAATCACCCGGGGATTGATCAGGACAATGGGGCCGTCCCCCACGTCAATGACTGTCACACGCTTTAAGATTCCCACCTGGGGCGCAGCAAGGCCCACGCCGTTCCCATCGTACATAGTATCCAGCATATCTTCAATCAATTCTTTAATTTTGGGAGTTACCTCTTTTACCTCCCTGCACTTTTTCTTTAAAATGTCATCACCCAACTGGCGAATATTCCGCAGCGCCATAATTTTCTTCCTCCTTCAGTCAAACCAATAAAAATTTATTTTAAAAACCATTCATGGGATTAAAATCAAACTGTATGATCACACTGGCAAATTCCCGATGGCTGTTTATAAACTCTTCCAGTACATCCTTTATGTTTACCAATTCCCCGTAATCTTCATGCTTAAAATAAATCACCTTTTTATAAATGTCTTTTACCCTGGCCACAGCGGCATTTGCCGGCCCAACCACAGTCAGCCCCTCCAGTTTTCCCTTCTCTTTGGCCTGACGCACCTTTTTTGCCAGAAGCTCTGCGCTCAGCATGGCCGTCATCTCGTCTTTCGACGCCACAAGCATTGCCATCATATGGCCGCAGGGCGGATAATCCATCAGCCTCCGGCAGGCAATCTCCGTCTCATAAAAACTGGTATAATCCTGCTTTCCGGCCAGTTCGATACAGTAATGGTCCGGATGATACGTCTGTATCACCACTTCTCCGGGCAGCCGTCCCCGACCGGCCCGGCCGGCCGCCTGGGTCAAAAGCTGGAACGTCCGTTCCGCTCCATGAAAATCACTGACAAACAGTGACAAATCCGCCGCCAGCACCCCCACCAGCGTAACATTTGGAAAATCATGTCCCTTGACAATCATCTGGGTGCCGATCAATATGTCCGCCTCCTGATTGGCAAAGGATGAAAGAATTTTCTCATATCCTGATTTATTTCTTGTAGTGTCAAAGTCCATCCGAAGCACCCTGGCTTCGGGAAATTTTTTCTTTACGATCTCTTCTATTTTCTGAGTGCCGGCCTTAAATCCGCTGATATATCTGGAACCGCATTCCGGACAGACCTGAGGAACCGGTTCTTCATAACCGCAGTAATGGCACACCATTCTGCCGTTGTTATGCTGACTTAGGGAAACATCACAGTGGGGACATTTCAGCACATGCCCGCAGGCGCGGCAGGAAACGAACCCGGCCATGCCCCGGCGGTTGATAAACAGCATAATCTGCTGATGGTTCTTTAACCTCTCCGCCATCAGCTCCTGGAGACGGCTGCTTAAAATAGAACGGTTCCCCTGTTTTAATTCTTCCCGCAAATCCACAATCTCACACGCAGGAAGAGGTTTTTCCTCAACTCTTTCCGTCATTTCCAGAAGGCGGTACTCTCCCTTTCCGGCCTGGTAATAGCTGTCTAAAGAGGGCGTGGCTGAACCCAGCACCACGCTTGCGCCTGCCATTTTTGCCCGCTGAATGGCAGTTTCCCTGGCATGATACCTGGGAAGGGTTTCACTTTTATAGCTGCCCTCATGCTCCTCGTCGATAATTATAATTCCAAGATTTGAAAATGGTGTGAACAATGCGGAACGGGGGCCGATCATTACATCCAGTTCTTTGTTTTTCGCCCGCTCAAACTGATCATACCGCTCGCCTGCCGACATTTTGGAATTCAAAACAGATACCCGCTCGCCAAAACGCTGGTAAAAACGCACCACGGTCTGATAAGTCAGGGCAATCTCAGGAATCAGCACAATGGCCTGTCTGCCTGCTTTCACCACCCGTTCAATCAGTTCTATGTAAACGGCTGTCTTACCGCTTCCCGTCACTCCGTGAAGCAGCCAGGTATGGTGGTTTTCCCCGGCAAATTCCTGCCAGATCTCTTCCACAATTTCCTGCTGTCTTGCATTCAGCGCAATCCGCTTTTTTTCCTTTGGGAACTCTTCGCCAAAGGGACTCCGGTACAGGCGCCGTTCTTCTACGCTCAGAATCTCCATCTCTTTCATGGCTTTCACCACAGAAGCGGTGATGTTCAGTTTGCCTGTCACCATCTCATAGGGCAGCGGGCTTTGCTCCATCAGCGCTTCTAACAGCCGCGCCCTGGCCTTATGGTTCTTCTTTTCAAAAAGGGCAAGCTGAGCTTCTGCCTTTTGCTTCTCTAATTCCAGTTTTACAAAACGCTGTTTCTTCTCTTTTGTTTTCTGTTTGATGGGAAGCACGGTTTTCAAAGCATGATTCATGGTTCCGCCGTAATTTTTCCGCATCCACCCTGCAAGGGCAATCAACTGGGATTCAATGGGAATGCTGTCCTCTACCACAGCCTGAATCTCTTTTAATTTGTCCACATCATATTCCGGCGCGTCAGTCAGTTCCACCACATATCCCGTGGTTCTGCGCTGTCCGTTCCCAAAGGGAATTTCCACCTGCATTCCCACCGCAAGGCTTTCCTGAAGCTGCGCCGGCACCTTGTACTGGAACGTCTTATCCAGTTTTTCATGTGAAATATCAATAATTATATTGGCATATTCCGCCATCGCTGCATCACCTGTTTTCTTTTTCCTGCGCCAGTTCCTCTAACACTTCCTGAATCAGCACACGTTCATCCATCGGGTACTTTTGGCCTTTGATTTCCTGATAATCCTCATGGCCTTTTCCCGCAAGTACAATAACGTCTCCCGGCTCGCCCTTTGCTATGGCATACCGAATGGCCTCCCTGCGGTCGCAAATTTCCACATATGTTCCATTAGTTTTATTAATTCCTGTTTTAATATCATCTATAATATCCTGCGGTTCCTCAAATCTGGGGTTGTCGGAAGTTATAATTGTCAAATCCGCCAATCTGCCCGATACTTCTCCCATCTCATAGCGGCGCAGCCTGGAGCGGTTTCCGCCGCAGCCGAACAGACACACCAGACGTTTCGGCTGATATTCTCTTAAGGTTCCAAGCAGACTCTCCAGACTCATGGCATTGTGGGCATAATCAATCATCAGCGTAAATTCATCGGATACCGGGATCATCTCAATTCTTCCTTTCACCCGGGCTGCCTGCAGGGCATGCTTCATATTCTCCTCTGTCACCTTAAAATGGCGGCAGATGGCAATGGCCGTCAGGGAATTATAAACACTGAACCGCCCCGGCACATCAATTTCCACTTCCATATCCACAAGGCCCTTTGCCTGATAAGCCACGCCCAGATACCCTGGCCGCTTCACCAGGCGTACATCCTCTGCCCTGAGATCCGCCTCCGGCGAAAATCCAAAAGTTTCCAGCTCACAGGTATGGCCCTCTGTCACCTGCTTCCAGTGGGCATCGTCCCGATTGACAATTCCTGTTCTGCACTGGCGAAACAGCATTCCCTTACATGCCAGGTATTCTTCAAAGGAGGCATGTTCATTGGGGCCGATGTGATCCGGCTCAATGTTGGTAAAAATTCCCATGTCAAACAGAATTCCTGCTGTCCGGTGCATCATCAGTCCCTGGGAGGACACCTCCATCACCACACACTGGCAGCCCTGTTCCACCATCTGATGAAAATACTCCTGCACGATATAAGACTCCGGCGTGGTATTCTTTGCCGGAATTGCCTGCTCCCCAATCACCGCTTCAATGGTGCCGATTAATCCCACCCGGTAGCCTGCCTGCTCCAGAATGGATTTTACCATATAAGTAGTGGTGGTTTTCCCTTTGGTTCCGGTAATGCCGATGACTTTCAGTTTCTCTGCCGGATAATGAAACCAGGCCGCTGACACCAGCGCAAGCCCGTATCTGGTATCCTCCACTTTTATCACCGCAGCAGATTCCGCCGCTTCCACCGCTTCCTGTACCAGAAGGGCCGCCGCCCCTTTCTCTGCCGCTTCCTTTGCATAAACATGGCCGTCGCTTACCGCACCTTTGATGCATACAAACAGGCAGCCTTTTGTCACCTTTCGGGAATCGTATACCACCTCTGTGATTTCCAGATCAGACGTTCCCTGCACCAGGGTATATTCCAGACGTTCCAGTAATCTATCTAATTTTTCCATATAAAACCTCTTTTCCAGAGTGTGTTGAAACATGCTTTCTGCCAAAAATACGGCGCAATTCCCAAACACGCTCTAAAAGCATACTCGCTTTATTATATGATATATTCAGGTATTTGGCAAGTTGTGCGCCGCAAACTATTACTCAGACGGTTAAATATCGCAGTAAATGGAGGTTTGGGCAAGTAAGATACTGTAATATTTAACCGCCGGAGTAATATATACGCAAAAACCCCCGGAAACAGCTCTATTCCCGAAGGTTCTTATTCCGAAGCATACCCCAGGCAGGCTCCGGACACGTTCTGATTACTAATTCACACTTTCTACATCTGCAAAAGACAGCTTCGTCTCTGTTGCATGGAAAAATTCTTCCTTGGCCAGTCCGAAGCAGTCCAGAATCTGCGGGGAAAAAGTCCCGCACTCGCCGTCAGCAATCATCCGCGCCGCTTCTGTCACTGCATAAGGCGCCTTATAGACACGCTTGCTGACCAAAGCGTCGTAGACATCCGCAACAGACACCACCTGGGCCCAGATGGGAATCTCATCTCCCAAAAGCTTGTCAGGATATCCCTTTCCGTCGTACCGTTCATGGTGATAACGGCAAATCTCATAGCAATAGCGGTAGAAATCATTTTCCTCCTGCTTAAAATTCTCCAGCAGCTCACATCCGTAAATCGTGTGCTTTTTGATTTCCTCGAATTCATCATTGGTCAGCCTGCCGGGCTTTAACAAAATGCTGTCAGGAATGGCAATCTTGCCCAGATCATGCAGGGCGGAAGCATTGACGATCAATTCCACATCTTCATCTGTCAGGCCATATTCCGGATAATGCTGCACCAGATACTTCAAAAGTACGCCGGTATAGTATTTCACACGCTGGATATGCTCTCCGGACTCCAGGCTTCTGAATTCCACCACGGAGCTTAAAGCATTAATCAGAAACTCATTGTTTCTCTTAAGCTTCTCCCTGCTCTCCCTCAGCTGTCTGGTCCGTTTCTCTAATTTCTTTTCAATATCTATTCTGTGGGAGAACAATTCAATAATATTCATTGCGCGCCGCATTACCACCTTGGGAGTAAAAGGCTTATATACAATATCGGAAGCGCCGTATTCATATGCTTTCAGCTCTGTGTCCACAGAAGCGTCTCCGGTAATAATAATTACCGGTATGTATTCCATATATTCCTTCTCAACCATATATTCCAGCACATCCAGTCCGGATTTGCCGGGCATGATAACATCCAGAAACATCAACGCAAGCTGCTCATTCTTTTCCTCGATGATCTGAATGGCCATATCACCATCTTCGGCTTCCAAAATCTCGAACTGCTCTTCAAAGATAAACTTCAGCATCTCGCGATTTATGTCAACGTCGTCAACGATTAATAAAGTATTCCTTTCCATGACTTCTCCTTTGCAGAATTTCTTTAAAAAGTTATAAATCTGTACTTTTTGTACAGTGTCTCAGGGCATATTATACTATATCGTCCTGCTGAAATCAACTTGATTTCTAAATACACAGAAGAATTTTTATCCCTGTCAGCAAAACGGCGGACAAAACGGCGGTGGCATACATCAGCTGTCCGCTTCTTTCGATATCTTTGAGTTCTGCCGGACGGATCGGGTCTCCGATAAAAGGCTTTTCATGCTTCACTCCGAAATACCAGGCGTCCCCTGCAAGCTGTATCTGCAAAGCTCCGGCCATTACCGCTTCCGTCTGGGCGGAATTGGGACTTGCATGACAGTAACGATCCCTCTTAAAAATTCTCCATGCTCCTCTGGCATCCAGGCCGCAGAGCAGGCTGCCGCATATCATCAAACATGCGCTGAGCCTGGCCGGAATAAAATTCACAATATCATCCAGGCGGGCCGCCGCCGTTCCGAAATACCGGTAGGTTTCATTTTTGTATCCTACCATGGAATCCATGGTATTAATGGCTTTGTAAAAAAAGCCTCCTGCCCCGCCCAACAGCGCCATAAAGCACATAGGCGCAACAATTCCGTCTGAAGTATTCTCCGCCACCGTTTCCACTGCCGCCTTTACAACTCCTGTCTCGTCAAGCTGCGCGGTATCCCTTCCCACAATCATGGAAACTGCTTTCCTTCCGGCCTCCAGCCCTTCCGTTTCCAGGGCTTCTGCCACTTTCATGCTCTCTTTTTTCAAAGATTTTGCCGCCAGAAGCATTCCGCACATTAAGCTTTCCAGTAAAATTCCGAGCAGGGGATGGATACGGTAACACACAAACAAAACTGCCGCCGGAACCACCGCAGAGCATCCTGCCACCGAAACCGCCAAAAGCGTTCCCGCCACCCTCTCTCCGGTCTTAGTCTCTGGAAAAAGCCTCCGAAGAACCTTCTCCATTCTGGAAATCAAACGGCCGATTGCTATCACCGGATGATACCATCTTTGGGGGTCTCCAACGGCAAAATCCCAAAGAACGCCCAAAATCAGCGCAATTCCAGAGTAAAATATCCTATGTTCCATCATTAGCAGCAGTCTCCTTCCAAACATTGTGCCCGTCGCTGTACTGTTCGAATCTGCTTTCAATCTGCACCAGATTTTCCGCATATTCTTTTAATTCCGCTGCCAGTTTCTCTCTGTCATCCCGTTCCATTTTGTAGAGAATGCGGTGCTCCATACTGGCCCAGAAGTCCATAGACATGGTGCGGAACTGAACCTCCACCGGAAAATATTCCATTCCGTCCAGACAGTACACAGGAATTCCCACAATAATATGGTAACTTCGGTAGCCGTTGGCCTTGGGCCTGGTAATATAATCGCATTCCCGGATTACAATTAAATCTGCCTGCCGTTTCAGCGCATCTGCCAGGTTATAAATATCCCCCACAAAATAACAGATGACCCTCACTCCGGCAATATCCTGCAAATAATCCTTTGCATTCATCACAGTAGGTTCTTTCCCTTTCCCTGCCAGTTTTTCTTCCATGCTTTCCTTTTCCTTAATTCTGTGCTGAATATTATGGACAGGCTGGCCGAAAGACTCACTGTACAGGTTATGTTTCAATACGTTCAGCCGGGCAAGCAATACCTCACTGGCATCTGCATAAGGCTGGATGAACGCATAATATTCCTCGTTCGTCATAGTTTTTCCTGTTCCTCCTTATGGTAGATTATACCAGACTTCGGGTAGAAAAAAATAAAATTTTGTAATAAAAAATCTTAAAAATGTGTAAATTCCGATAAAGCAGATTTTATAATTGTAAAACAGCCAAAGCTGCCGGGCTGCCCCTCCCCGCACAAACCAGGCAGCGTTATTATGTATAAATTCAGCTGAAACCACCGGATTGCAGCTTACAAACCTGACGTTCTTCGGATTCCCAGATTATCAACGGCGATTTTCCCTTCCTTCCCGGGAAAACACAGGCGAATCTGGCAGATTTCCTCAGAATCCACGCCCTGAAAATCTGCCAGAGGCACAGATACCGTCTGAAACTGATGCTTATATTCCACGGTATTCCACAAATACTGCAGTTTATTCAGCCGCACCAGAAAGGGCGGATATACCGGCGCATAATCCCTGCCGGACAAACATGCTTCCGCCCCGGTTCTGTCCTTCACCCGGATCTCCACCTCCAAAAGCTCCGCCTCCTTTTCCGAAAAATCTTCCCGCAAATCCATCAAATCAAACTGCAGCGTATTCCCGTCTTGTACAGGTTCCCTCAGAGAAATACAAAGCTCCGCCGGGTTCTCTTCTTTGGCGCTCCATTTCAGCACCGCCGCATAATTCCCCCTGGATACTTCGTTGGAAAAACACATCTGCTCTTCCCGCCAGCTGTCCACATGCTCCGCTTTTATTCTGACTCCCTCTGCTGTTCCTGTGTCAATCCTGGCATCCTCCTCAAAATCACACAGCATTGCCAAATCCGAAGTTTCGTAAGACTGGACATATAAGGTTTCCGGCAAAAGCTCCCTGTACCGGCTCCAGTTGGTGAGCAGCTCCCGGGAAATCCCCGGTTCCGCTGATTCAGAAATTTCTGAATCGTTTCCTTCCTCCTGTCTTAACGTCTGATCCAGAAAAGATTTGATCCATATTTTTGCAATCTGCTGCTGTTTATGCTGATCCAGAAAATTTCCCACATTCAGCATACGGTTCAGCGGCTCCATCATATCGTAAGCGCCCCAGAGGGAGTTAAACTGCCCGTGATTCGCCCCGGCCAGATACAAAGAGGTCTTGATACAGTCTTTTGCGCCGGTAAACGTAATATTTTCATATTGCTCCATCCCCATAAAAGTACTGACATCCTGATCATTGGCGCCGTGAAGCAGCAGGTAATTCACATCCTTTAATTCCACATCCCTGCCGGAAGGATGATACTGGCCGCAGGTGGGCGCAATGGCAATCAAAGACTGAATGGAAAAATGATACTGAAATCTCCGGTTTCCGTTATCCGGGTAATAATTCAATTCATTAAACAGATATGCCAGTGCAACGGCCTCGCCTCCTCTGGAATGTCCGGCCAATGCCAGCCTGCCAGCATCTATCTTATGATACAATGGGCCGCCTTCCTGCTGATTATAGATTTCCACCTGTCTGATATTCTCCAACAGAAGCACGGCCCTGCCGTCATTTTCTCCGGAAAGGGAATTACAGGCATTTTCATCCACTGACACCACCGTATAGCCATGGGAAGCCAGATATTTTCCCAGATACTCATAGCCCAGATAAGACTCTGTCAGCCAACTGTGATTTCCATGAACCAGAAACAGCGTGGGGCAATAAGAAATTTCCTCAGGATACCAGACCATTCCGGACAACGGAACTTCCGTCAGCGGATAGCCCTGGTACTTTTCCTTAAAAAATCCTCCGATTCCCTTATTCTTCGCAAACCTGCTGATATTTGCAGTTTCAGATTCCAGTTCTTCTGTGCCCTCTGTCCCATAGGTCAGAGTCTGAACATGGTAAGGCCCTTCTTCCATTTCCTGTCTGAATTCCTGCCGCTCCTGCTCTGTCAGCGGTTCATTCTTTCCTCCCGCCTCCTGACTAAAGTCCAGATATCTTTCAATATAGGAATCTGAAAACCCTTTTCCAACCAGAAGGAGACAGAATGCTCCTGTGAAAATCCCGGAAACTGTCAGAGAAACTATAATACTTCTGCTTCTGACTTTATGATGCAGCAACGCCCAGAGACTTTTCAGCATCAATGTAAGAATCAGGCTCACCGCCAGAGAACTCACCGCAGCTTTTGCAAACCCTGCCGTATACGCGCCCGCTGTCATGGTCATCAGACAGACCATCCAAATCAGCAGCCAGCACAGCCGTTCCCGGATATTTCCCCGAAACAGCCAGGGCAGAATTTTACCGGATATCCACAAAACAAACATGGTAAGAGGAACTGCCGCCAAAAAAACCAGCAGCGTGCCTGCCCATCTGGGATACATAAAACCGCCTGCCATCAGCCCCAGGCTGAAGCTGAACAACAGAACCGCGCACCCGTACAGCAGCCCGGAAGTGTCGTTCCAGTTTCGTTTCCGATATTCATGAAACCGGCGGATGACAGAGGAAACCTTTAGTTTCATTCCTGCCCCAAACTTTTTAATATTCTGCATATGCGTCTGCCTTTCACTTCAGCCTTCTTGCAATCCCGCAATGCAAAAGATATGCCTCTTGGGCCTCTTGGGCCAGCCAACATCCGATACGCCCCACTGTCTCACGGTATTTCCGGTCGAAGGGGTCCAGAGGCACAATCCCGCACCCCATTTGATTGCATATAATAATCACATGTGGATTTGCTCTCAGCAATTCTTCTGTCATTCTATAGGGATCTTTTTCTTCCTTCAGCAGACTGTGAATCCACAGATGAAACTGATGGATAATATCCGCCTTCTGCAGCTGCTCCGGAACATTCTGCGAGCCTTCGATAATCAAAGGTTCTTTCCCATTTCTTTTTTCTGAAAATAATGCCTTCGCCGCTTCTAATTTTCCCTGGAAGGCTCCGCCTGTTATCAATATCATTGTTTTTCTTCCTCTACCATATTTTTCCTGCTGCAACCACAGCAATCACAATTGCCAGCTCGCAGATCTGCAGAAACCAGCCTGCCAGATCTCCGGTAATTCCGCCGAAGGTTTTCACCGACATTTTGTAATACCAATAGAAAACTGCCAGAGCCGCCCCCAGGGACATGGCCCCGAAGGGGAGATCTGTCCACAGCATCACCGCCGCAGCCACAATGGTTTCTGCCAGAAGAATGCGTCCCGCCCATTTTTTCTGGGCATGCTCTGCAAACATGGCTGCGAGCCCGCTGTTCTTTGCACAGGGAAATGCCGTCACTGCGTATCCGCTGAGACATCTGCTTAAGAAAAAACCATAAGAAACCATCCGGATTCCCTCTGCTTCAAGCTCAGAAGCAAATCCAAACCACAGCAGAAAATAAACGCATCCGGCAAGTACTGCAAATGCCCCTGCATGGGAATCCTTTAAAATCTCAAGGCGGCGTTCCTTCGTCTGCCAGGAGCTCAAAGCATCCGCCGTGTCCAATAACCCGTCCAGATGAATTCCCCCGGTAACAGCCACAGGAATTACCGTCAGTATGGCTGCATACAAAATCTGTCCCACAGGGATACGGACTGCCCAGGTGCCCCACAGGGAAAAAAGCAGGCCGATAACCCCGCCGATCCAGGGAAAAAAGCACATGACATATTTCATGTTTTCTTTCTCCCAATCGACTTTCGGCATGGGAATCTTGGAATACATGGCAAACGCAATGATAAAGCTGTTGATATATTTCATAATCTCCTCCGCTTCATGGGCATTCCGGAATACATGGCTGAAACATTGGTAATGCTGTTCCTGTTTTCACAGCTTCCTCCATTCCACCGGAATTCCGCAAATCACTTCCGTCAGACTGTCTGCAAGTTTTCCAAGAAAACGGTGCAGCCCTGCCATCTGACGCAGATACTCCATTGTCATCTCATCATATTCCGTCCCATCTTCAAATACATTGTTTCCCACAATCACCAGATGGCGGCAATTTTCTGCCAAATGAAGGATTCCTGTTTCTATTGCCTGTGCAGCCTTTTCTTTTCTTCCATTTTCAGAAAACATCTCGTTTGCAGTCAGATTCGACAGACATTCCAATAATATAATTTCATTTTTCTCCACAGGAAGCTGCTCCAGATGGGTGTAGCACTCTCTGGTCTCAAATCCTTTTCCGGCCCGCATCTTCCTGTGGCGGCCGATTCTCTGCCAGCTTTCTTCGTCCAAGGGCTGCATGGTGGCCACATAGACCAGTTTTTCCTGCTCCTTTAATCCCAGGGCCAGATTTTCCGCGTACTCTGATTTTCCGCTGCCGCTTCCCCCAATGACAAAACAAATCATACCTGTTCTTCTCCTTCAGCTTCTATTCCAAAGGCACGTAATCTTCAATCTCTATCTGTGAAAACGTGCTCATTTTCTCGTAAATATGTAAGCTCATGTCCAACAGAGGGAAAAATGCCACTGCGCCTGTTCCTTCTCCCAGGCACATATCGCACATCAGACTCGGCTCCTTGCCTATGGCTTCTAAAACCATAGCCCCTGCCGGCTCTTTGGACACATGAGAAGCAATGATATAATCTCCGGCCTGCGGGCACAGTTTTACCGCCAGCAACGCAGCCACCCCGGAAATAAAGCCGTCTACCACCACCGGCATACGGCAGGCGGCGGCGCCCAGATAAATTCCGGCAAGACCTGCCAAATCAAATCCTCCTACTTTTGCAAGCACATCCACAGGATCGTTCCGATTCGGCTGATGCTTTTTCACAGCATTTTTAATCACCTGAATCTTGCGCTCCAGGCCCTCCGTTGTGAGCCCTGCGCCTTTTCCCGTCACCTCTTCCACCGGCTTTTCCATTAAAACGCTTGCCACTGCGCTGCTGGTTGTGGTATTGCCAATTCCCATCTCTCCGGTGGCAATCATGTGATATCCCTTTTCTTTCAATTCACAGGCAAGCCCAATCCCGACTTCAATTGCGCGCACCGCTTCCTCTCTTGTCATAGCCGGTTTCACCGCCATGTTTTTCGTGCCATAGGCAATTTTTCTTTTTTCCACTCTGGGCGTATCCACCGCCATTCCGATATCAATGGGAAAAATGTCTGTTCCTGTATCTTTGCACATAATTGCCGCACAGGATTTCACGTCCAGAAAATTCTCCGCCACAATGGCCGTTACCTCCTGCCCGGTCTGAGTCACTCCTTCTGCCACCACTCCGTTGTCTGCGCACATAATCACCAATGCTTTTTTCCCCAGCTGAATCCGCTCCGTTCCCTGGATTCCTGCAATCTGAATCAGGCTGCTTTCTAATTTGCCAAGGCTCTTCAATGGTTTTGCGATGGAATCCCACCGCTTTTCACAGATACGGCCTGCCCTTTCGTCCAATGGCTGAATTTGTTTTAAACATTCTTCTAACTTCATCTGCTTCTGATATCCTTTCTGACTGTTTCTGATTTCGGAGCCTTCCGCCTCATATCTGCCCCGCCTGCCGGTTCTGAAACGCTCTGCATCGTTCTAAAAATCTCTGTGCAAACTTCGGATTAGAATAATAATACAGATGGGGAAAACCTGCCGCATAATGTGCGCCGCCCCGGATACAATCCCATTCCCGGCTCCCAAAGGGCTTCGTTCCATGGTAAGAGCAGCCGTTATCGGTACAGTCATAATAGTGAAATTCGTGGGCCCGAATTGTCTCCCCCGGCAAAAGTAACTGCCCTTCTTCCCTGGGAGTCAGGGTGATATAGCCAAACCGCCCCAGTTTTCCGGTGTTGCGGACTTTGCCCGGACAGACGCCCGCCATAGGCCAGGCTTTGCCCTCCATATCCTCCATGGATTCCTGCAGATACATAAAACCGCCGCACTCCGCCAGATAAGGCATTCCTTCTTTCAGGCGGGAAGAAATCTGACGGCGCATGGCATCATTGCCGCTTAATTCCCGTGCAAATAATTCCGGGTATCCTCCGTAAAATATCATGCCTTTAATTCCAGGAGGAAGCTGCCTGTCATGCAGCGGAGAAAAAAATACCAGTTCCGCTCCCATCTGCTCCAGCAATTCCAGGTTTTCCTCATAACAGAAACAAAATGCCTCGTCCCTTGCAATTCCGATTCTGACTTTGGGAAACCCTGTCCGGACCGGCTCTTCTGACACAGGCAGGGACTTCGCTTTCCCGGCGCATTCCAAAATTCCATCTATATCCAGTGTTTCTTCCAGTAACTCGGCTAATTTCTCCAGCTTTTCCTGCAGTCCTTCGATCTCTTCGGGCATCACAAGTCCCAAATGACGGCTCTCCAACGCCAGTTCCGGAGATTTAGGCACATACCCCAGCACTTTTACCGGCAGCAGTTCTTCTATTTTCTCCTTCAGGACGCCATAAGAGGACGGCGAGATCTGATTTAAAATCACCCCCGCAATTCCGCTGTCTTTTTGAAACTCCAGAAATCCCTGTATCAGAGGAAGAAGCGACAGACTCATTCCTCTGGCATTTACCACCAGAAGCACCGGAGTGTCTGTCACCTTCGCCAATTCATAAGAAGAAGCAACTGTGGTCACGCCGCCGGCTCCGTCATAGAACCCCATCACTCCTTCCAGCAAGGAAATATCCGCCTGAGCCGCCCCCTTTGCAAACAACGCTCTGGTTGTTTCCCCGCCGGTAAAAAACAGATCCAGATTCCGGGACGGTATACCCAATACTTTCCGGTGAAACATGGGATCGATATAATCCGGGCCGCATTTAAATGAAACCGGGCGCAGGCCCCGGTTTGCAAAAACCTTCAGTAATCCGCAGGTCACCAGCGTCTTTCCGCTTCCGCTGGAAGGAGCTGCTATCATAATTCTGGGAAATTCTGCCTGCCCCAATGATTCATCATTCTTTTTCATTTACCGATTCTCCAACAGCGTTTCCGCCAGTTCACCATATCCATAAAGTTTCATTACTCTCAGAATTCCCTCTTCCACCTCTTCTCTGGAATAATCGTGTTCTTCCAGGAAATCATTGCTTTTGGAATTCAATAAATCATAAAATGCCAGGGCCACTTTCAGGTTTACCATGGTTTCTTCTTTATCCCAGTCATTTTCTTCCAGATTTTGATAGAGCATATTCTCTGCTTCGTTGATTTTCCCCACATCCGCCAGGTGACATAACCGCTGATAAAAATCCTGAGAGACTCCGTCCAGAAAAATCAGTTCCTCCTCTGTTTCCTGGTCTTTATGAAAAATCAGCATGACAATGGTCCGCACCATCTCATGAATGATCCGCATCATATAATCATTTTCTACCATACCCTTCCTCCTTTTGAAACATCATGAAAAATACAATCAGCAGCAGGCCGCTGGATATCCAGATTGCCTTCTGGGCCAGAACCATCGTCAGAACCCCGCCCAATGCTGCCCCTGAAATAAAAATTCCGATAAATCCATAGTATAGCAGGCTTTTTCTTCCTGTCTCCGGATTTTTAGTTAAGCGATAGCTGCACCACAATTCCGTTGCAGTTCTGAGATTGCCGATGCACATGGTAGTGGCATATGCGCTCCCTTTTAATTTGCGGAAACTCTGCACCTGCATGGCGCATACAAACGAAACCAGCATATTTGCCAAAAGATTCACCTGCCGGGGCATAAAACCTACGGCAAACAGGGTCACTGCCTCCAGAAGAAGCACAATCTGTCTCCAGTGGATCTTTTCAGACCGCCCGTAAAGGCTTCGGATCTTCTCTGCCGCATAAATCCCCAGGGCAAATGCCAGCACCGGCAGCAGATAACGTATCCCCAGATACCAGTTCCCCATAGCAAAATTCTGTCCCATCAGCACCATATTTCCTGTCTGGGCATTGGCAAATACCTCGTCCCTGCAGTTGTATGTATAGGCGTCCTGAAACCCGCCGGAAATACACAGCAATCCAATTACAACTGCTGATTCCGACATCTGTCCTCTGCGTTCCATTTTCCCACTCTTTCTGAAATCTGTCTCTGTGTCAATGTTTCATACCCGATCATCTGCCGCTGACCGGTCTGCAGTAATTCTTTGGAAACGGTTCAAAAATCACTTCTGCTTTTTCTTATCCGCCTTACTCTGAAATTTCGTTTCTTCTATCATAAAGCGATCATGGACTGCCGCTCCGATTTTCCCTGTCTCGTCAAAAGCCGTAATGGAAAAGGTCAGTTTCCGTCCATCTATCTTAGTCAAAACCGTTTCACACCATACCTTCATTCCCACCGGCGTAGGCGCAAGATGCTCCAGATTCAGCTGAATCCCTACGGTTCCCATGCCCGGTTCTAAACTCTCGGCCACGCTTTTCCATGCTGTTTCCTCCATCAGCGCCGCCATGCGGGGCGTTGCAAGCACATTCAATGTTCCGCTTTTGTGCGCCTTGGCCGTATCTGCTTCCGTTACTGTAAATTCCTGATATCCTTTGATTCCTGTTTCCAGCATCTTTTTCTCCTTCTTTCTTCTGTTTTGCCGCATGCTAAATCATGCCTGACCTTTTCAAGTTTACCACAAAAAATGTATTTTTACTACTGTTACATTGCCGGTTCTTCTCTAAATAGCGAACGTGTGATTTTGGGCCGCGGACAGAATTACCGGACATATTTAATATTTGGTCGAATGGGTACTCTCAAATATACTAAAACACATATGAAAAAATATTTCAAGGAAATTCACTGGTGATTTGATATTGAAAATGTTCCAACATTGGAGGATATCTGACAAGATTTGCTTATGGCCTGTCCAGAATTGGAGCCGAAACCAACTAATAAAAAAGAAAACGGCGCTGCGCCCGGAGCAACTTACTCCAGGCACAGCACCGTTCTTTCCTGCAAGATAATGAAGAAAATACAAATAATTACTGTAATAAGGACAATACGCCCTGTGTTGACTGATTTGCCTGTGCCAACATGGACTGACCTGCCTGTGCCAGAATATTGTTTTTGGAATATTCCACCATTTCAGAAGCCATATCTGTATCGCGAATTCGGGACTCTGCTGCTGTTGTATTCTCTACAACGTTATCCAGATTTGCAATGGTATGCTCTAAACGGTTCTGAATAGCGCCAAGCTGTGAACGCTGTTTGGAAACCACTTTAATAGCATCACTGATAGTATTAATCGCCTCTGTGGCATCATCTTCTGTCATAAGTCCCGTTTCTTTCAATCCGTCAATTCCGATTCCTGCTGCAGAAATGGATTGAATTTTAACCTTGATTTTATTATCAATCGCAGATTCTGAACCCACATGCAGGTTGAATTCCAGGTCATCGTTAACACTAACCGTTTTGGGTTCTGTAACTTTTACCCAGTCTTCAATCTGGTCTGCGCCGATTTCTGTTAATTGTGGATTTGCGCCCGTAGTATTCCTGTAGATTCCGCCCTGATATACTCCATCTTTAAAATATGCGGAAACATCTGTAATTTCCTTTCCATCTTTATCCACCAATGGATTGCTTGCAAATGTAAAGTAATCGCCTAAATCAGCTTCTGCAATCTTATCTGTATCTACCTGAACTCCATATTCATTGCCTGCTGCATCTGCCGCTGTCTGATAGAGAACTTTTCCTTCTTTATACTTCAGTTCTCCGTCAACCACTTCAATGTAATCGCTGAGAGAACCTTCCGCTGCATCTGTCTTTGCTGTAGTAACCAACCAGCCATCGTTTTGCAGATCTGCAGCTGTTTTCACTCCGGCAGCCGCTCCTCCGGCAGCCGCTGCTACACCATATGCTGCTCCGGCAACTTTCTCTGTTACATTTCCATCATCATCCACGTCAAAATAATCACTAAAATTAGCCGCAGTTACTTCAATTGTATCACCCCAGGTACCGTCAGCACTTACATACAGATGATTTGCACCAGCTCCCTGATCTGAGAAAGTAATGGATGCTTCCGCCGCTTTCACATCTGCTGTTACCGCATCTGTTTCTCCACCTGCATATGCATCCTTGCCTGCAACGGTTGCAAATGTAACCTCCTGCGCATCAATAGCCTGTTGGGTCATCTCATACTTATAATCGCCGATAGTTTTCGTGGTAGGTTTTCCCGCATCGCCTTTTAAGAGATAAATTTCATTAAATTTTGTAGTTTCAGATACACGGTCAATCTCTGTTACAAGCTGATCAATTTCATCCTGGATTGCCTGGCGGTCGTCTTCACTGTTAGTTCCGTTGGATGCCTGAACTGCCAGTTCATTCATACGCTGCAGCATGGAATGAACTTCCGTCAGTGCACCTTCTGCTGTCTGCACTGCAGAGATTCCGTCCTGTGCATTGGTGCTGGCCCGATCCAATCCGCGAATCTGCTTTCTCATTTTTTCTGAAATTGTAAGACCTGCCGCATCATCTGCTGCACGATTAATCCGATAACCAGAAGAAAGCCTTTCCGAAGATTTGGACTGCTGTCCTGTAGTGATTCCCAACATTCTGTTAGAATTCATTGCTGTAAGATTGTGCTGTACTACCATTGCCATAATATGTTCCTCCTTGTTCTTTCAATGCCGCAAATCCGTTTGCGTACATGTGGCGCTGCCGTTTTAAAGACAGCAAATGATTTTTAACATATTTCCATAATTTTTATAATAAGCGGGGGCCCTAGGTTACCCCCACATATTACCTTTTGCAAATGCTTTTTCCCGTTTCGCCCGTTTCCTCTCTTCCATTAAAATGGCTTTAATCTGCATTTTGGCTTCAGGCGATAACTCCCTGTCTTTGTGATGGCGGACTTCATTGCCAGGATCAGCAGCCATTCCGTATTTTTCCAGAGCCGTGCTTCTTGCAATGTTTACAGACTTAGGGGCATCCACCAGGAGATGTCCGTTATTACTGCTTCCACCGGTATAAACAACCTTGATTTCATCTCCAATTAACAAATACTCTCCTGCTTTCAATGTAAGTTTCAGCATTATTCATAACCTCCTTGTTGCTCATCATTCTCCATAGGAGCAAATTGTTCACCTTCATGACTAAATTTAGAATGCAACAGTTTATATCAAACTGTTGCATGGATGTGAAACCCCCGAGAATCGGCGGAGTTTGAGGATATGTTTTTCGAATTATTTATAAAAATTTTTAAAAATAGAGGTTAAGTATGTTAAGAAAGAGCCGATATAATCTATGAAAATCGGGTAGGAGGTAGATAATTATTTTATCTACCGACCTCCCACACCACCGTACGTACGGTTCCGTATACGGCGGTTCCTTAGTTTTCACATACTTT
>NZ_JBQIOP010000038.1:0-39693 GCF_056822245.1 Petralouisia sp.
TAAAATAAACTCTAAAACATAATCAAAAAGCTGGGCAGGAATCTATTGCAGCCATCATCGCAGAATCTCCCCAGAGGTGGAATTTACTTTATCCGAAAAATTAACCATAAATTCGACTTCCGCTCGGCATGCAATAAAATACCCAAAACCACAGCTTTTATTTGTATTTTAACTCTGATTTCGGGTATTTTCTATATGAAATCTCTATTTTTCTGTATTCCTATTGAATTTACTTTTTCAAAGCGGAATTTAATCTTACAAAGTGGAATTTACTTTTTCAATTCACCTTTTCTATTAATATTTTTCCGCCCTCTAAAGGCCGCCGTCACTGCAGATATTTAATGCTGAAATGCGCCTCTCCTTTCTCATCAAGCTCCATCACTGCATAGGAGGGACAATGCCCCTCCTGCCTGGGATAAGAAACACTTCCGGGATTTAAGGTAACGATTCCCCTGCTGTAATCTAAGAGCGGACGGTGGGTATGCCCGAACATCACAATATCCATGCCCCGCCCTAAAGCTTCTTTCTTCAGATCTTCCACTCCCATGGAGACATAGTAATAGTGTCCGTGGGTAATCAGAACCTTATACTTTCCAATCTGCAGCACTTTTTCCCGATCCAGATCAGAAAAAAAGTCATTATTTCCCGAAACAATTTCCATGGGGCATCCTGCCAGTTCCGCCAGATAATCCTCATACCCTTCCGAATCCCCCAAATGGATCATCAGGTCAATTTCCCTTTCCCGCCTCAGAATCTTTTTTAAACCCTCATGCTTCTTATGTGTATCGCTTACAATCAATATTTTCATAACTCATCCCTTATCTGCCTGCTAATTTCTCTCTCATGGCACGAAGCGCTTTTCCCCGATGGCTCAGCTGGTTTTTCTGTTCCGGAGGAAGCTGAGCCGTGGAACACTGATATTCCTCTACATAAAATATAGGATCATAGCCGAAGCCGTTTTCTCCCGCAGGCTCCCATCCGATATAGCCCTCTATGGTTCCCCTGGTCACACAGGAAGTTCCATCCGGAAAAACTGCTGCAATGGCGCAGACAAACCTTGCCGTCCGCTGCTCTTTGGGCACCCCTTCCAGACGCTTTATAAGCTTCTGGTTCTTAATCTCATAGGAAGTATCCTCTCCCATATATCTTGCCGAGTAAACGCCCGGCTCCTTATTCAGATAATCAATCTCCAGACCGGAATCGTCAGCCATTACTGCCGTATGCTTCTCCTGAATGCTTTTTGCAAGGGCGGAGGCTTTGATCATGGCATTTTCTTCAAAGGAAGTTCCATCCTCCACAATATCCAGTTCTATTCCCGCTTCCTTCATGGAGAGGATTTCCATGCCGGGCTCTGACAAAATCTCCCGGATTTCTCTCATCTTATCCTGATTTCCCGTAGCAAATATAATTCTGTCCATCTCACTGCTTCCTTCCTGTTATTCTATTCTGTATGTTTTCTGTGATTCCCGGTAAACGGCAATAATCCAATGATTTCAGGAAAAACTGCCTGGCTTTTATTCCTTCTCTTTAATATCCTTCGTCCAACGCCCGCAAAATAGCGTTATAAATTCCCTGGGCTGCAAGCTTCTGATATTCGGGAGAATTCAGCTTATTCAGCTCCTCCTGATTAGTCATAAATCCCACTTCAATCAAAGCCGCCGGAACCTGGCTGTTCCGGATAATATAAATCCCGTTGCCATGGGTCAGCCCGTTATTTTTACTGGCCATGGAGCCTGTGATTTCCTCCAGGCAGATCTGGGCAAGATGTTTGCTGCTGAGTCCTTCACTGTCCTTTTCCTCGTCATACATCACTTCCGTGCCGTTGTAATCGGACATCTGTCCATCTGTGGTGGAATTGCTGTGAACGCTGATGAAAAAATTCGCGCCCACTTTCCCTCCAAGCTGCGCCCGCTGTTCAAAGGTGGGATTGCTGTCCTCTGTTCTGGTATAATATACGCCGATGTCCCGGTCATTTTCATCCAGAAGCTTTTTCAGCTCCAACACAATAGACAGGTTAATGTCTTTTTCCATAATTCCCTGTTTAATAGCGCCCGGCGCGCCTCCGCCATGGCCGGCGTCAATCACAATTACCTTATCATACACCTGCCTGGGGGTAAGAAAATTCACATACAGAAATCCTTTTTTTACTGCAGTTTTCACCTCATAAACAGCGTCCATGGTAATCTCAATCACGCCGTTTTCCATATACAGATCGTTGATGTAATCGCTTCTGCCCAACAGAGGATGCTCCCGGAAATAATCTTTCCCCACATCTGGAATCCGAATGGTGATCAGCTGTTTTACGTAATCATTTTCAATGACAATCTTGTCTTTTGTCATCCCCGCCGGAAGCTCTAAGCGGAGCTGCTGACGGAATGCAATGTCCTCTTCCTCCTCCGCCTGCTCCGTATAATAAGCAAGCATCTGAAGCTCCGACATCTGCTCCCGTTTGGCTTCTCTTTTATTCACCACGGAAAATTGCCCCAATATCACCACTGCGCCTGCGATCATCAGGGTGAAAACCGCCGACGACAGCTTCAGTATCTTTTCTTCCATATATTCTGTACCGCCTCTTTTGTCCTGTTTTACTGACCCATTTACATTTTATCAAAGTTCTTATGGGTTATTCCTTGTATACACCTTCAGGCACAAATTACAGTCCTGCTTATCTTCCGCGCTTTCCCATTTTTTGCCTCCGGAGCTGATATAGCCCTGTCCGTCGGACAAATCCACACCTGCCGTCATTTCATCGGCCGCATATTCAATTGCCAGAGGATGGACGGAGCCCGGAGTTGTAACCCGCAGCACCACTGCAAATTTTTCCCCCTTCTCCACCTGGCATTCTTTTTCAAATTTTATCGTATAAAAACCGGGATTTGCCAGAACTCCGCTGGCCACCTTCACCCGTTCTGTCAGTGAATCTGTATTTTCAAAATGATTTACCACATACAGTTCATAAGACGTCTCTTTGCCGGTAGCGTAAAATCCTGCCGCCTGCAGCGTTTCCGCTGACCGGGCCGTGTATACATTGGCGCCGTAAACGCTTTCCTTATTATATCCCAGCTGTCCCACCCAGCCGCACAAATCCGACTGATAAATCTGATCATAATTATCCGTTTCTTCAATTCCGGTGTAAATGACGCCGTGGCTTCCGATATTTACGTCATAATAGGAAACGTAAAACACGCCCTGATCCCCAAATTCTTCTCCCCAGCTGTTCTGACACAGAAAAGCCCCGTCATCCTCCACCTCCAGGTTGAAATTTTCTTTGGGAAATGTATCATCCCAACCGATAATCATAATTTCATGATTGGGCTTTTCTGCCCCTGCATAGCAATAGGCATACGTTTTGCTGTTATAGTAAGGAGAATGGGCGTTGGCGTTTTCCAATGCACTGTAAATAGCCGTCTGTACTCCTCCGTACAAAAACACAGACTCCTTGATCTTTTCAAAATCTTTGCCGTCTAAAAGCTGAATCTCCTGCACATGCTTTACCGGCTTCAGCCCTTTTTCAGAAACGCCGTCTCCATAAGGGTCGTCTTTCTCATTGACCGGCCCCTGCCAGGCGGCAAGGTAAGCCATTCCCATGGTATATTCCCCGCCTTCCGCCTGCCTGCGCACAAAACCATTCTGAAGGGTCATATGATCCGGAGAAAGCTCCCATTCCTCCTCCGGCAGCAACGCAGACTCCATGGCAGAAAGCGCCGCAAAAGCCCAACACGTTCCGAAGGGCCCCTGATTCTTAATCTTAGGCGCCCGCTGTCTGTCCCGCAGATCATACTGCAGGGGCAGGATTTTGCTGTCCTTTGCTGCGTCCACGGCTATGGCCTGATTTTTCTCAATGTCCCAGTTGTAATTAAAATCCAGTTTCTCCGCCACTGTTTTCGCCGCTACATAGTATTCTCCGTCAATATAGGTCATAGGCGATGCAATTTTTTCCTTTTTGCCGTTCACCCGAACCTTATCCTCTTCCAGTTGAAAGGCGATGACGTCGGAACGTTTCTCAAGCACCAGTTTTTGTTTCTCATACAGATGAGCGCTGCAGTGAAAGCTGTCTCCCAGAGCAGAAAGAGGGATCATAAGATTCAGCTGCTGATCCATAAAAATCCCGTGCTCTTTATTGGTCAGTTCCCGGTTATCCACAAGCAGCGTCAGCGTCTGCTTATTGATGCTTTCTGCAATCATGGGATTCCAGATTTCCGCTTCCAGTCTCGCCCCGCGGAAACGCTCCACCTTTTCGCTTTTCCCGCTTGGGCCGGCAAATTTAAAAACCACTGCAAGCATAAGGATTACGGCCATGATTATGTATTTTCCCCACTGCCTCAACTGTCTGCCTCTTCCTCTCTGTGTTCTGTCTGCCGGTTCCGTTTCGGCGGTTTGGGCCCCTGAAACTGGTAGAAATATGTTTTCAGCATTCCATTGTAAATCTTTCGGTTTTTGTCTGCTTTTCTCCCGATATATTTTTCCGCGTCCTCATAACCGGTCAGCAGATAGGCAGACCAGCAGTCAAGCCGCCGGATGGCCTCTCCCAGTTCCCCGTAAAGGCCGGGCAGGGCTTCTTTTTCTTCCAGCCGCTCCCCGTAAGGCGGATTGCAGATGACAAATCCGTATTTCTTCGGATGGTTCAGCTGACTGACCGGCCGCTGCTGAAAGTGAATCAGATGATCTACACCGGCCCGCCGGGCATTGTCCCTGGCCGCTTTCACCACTTCTTTGTCAATATCGTATCCCTGGATATCCACTGTGATATCCCGCTGGATTAAGTCCTCTGCTTCCTCCACGCCCTCATACCATAATTTGCGTTCTATGAGATTTCCCCATTTCTCTGCCATAAATTCCCGCTTCATTCCAGGGGCAATGTCAGCCGCCATCATAGCTGCCTCTATGGGAAACGTTCCGCTTCCGCAGAAAGGGTCCACCAGAATCCGGTCTTTTTTCCAGGGGGTCAGCAAAATCAATGCCGCAGCCAGCGTCTCCGTCACAGGCGCTTTGCTGGTCATCAGCCGGTATCCCCTTTTGTGCAGGGAATCCCCGGAAGTGTCAATTCCCACCGTCACTTCATCTTTCATTAAAAATAGGCGCAGCGGATACTCCGGGCCGGATTCCGGGAACCATTCCATATGGTATTTTCCCTTCATCCGTTCCACCATTGCCTTTTTTACGACAGACTGTATATCGGAAGGGCTGAATAACCTGCTCTTTATGGAGGACGCCTTGGCAACCCAGAATCTTCCGTCCTTCGGTATGTAATCTTCCCAGGGAATATTCTTGATTCCCTGGAACAGTTCTTCAAATGTTTCCGCGTGAAACTGCCCAGCTTTCAGCAGCACCCGCTCTGCGGTGCGCAGGAAAATATTGGCGCGGCAGACGGCCTCTTCATCTCCCTCGAAGGTCACTCTTCCATCCTCTACCTGGATAATTTCGTATCCCAAATCATATATCTCTCTTTTTAAAACTGCCTCCAGGCCAAAATGGCAGGGCGCAATCAATTCAAATGTTTTCATTTCTGTCTCCTATCCCTTCCGTAAAAATTAAGAACATATTTGGAAAATGCTCTGGCGGGCCCAAGGGCCGTCCCTGCCGTGTAAATTCCACAGCAACAGCCGGAAGGTTCTAAGAATATATTATCTTCTCACCTTCCGGCTGTCAATCATTTTTATCGTTTTTGCAGGGCCGTATGTCACAGCTCCGTTTTCGGCTTTACTGCAGCAATCGTATTCATGCCGCCAACCAGCGTGGCTGTCCGGTAGCCCTCCCGGCTCAGTTCTTTTGCCGCCATCAGGCTGCTGGCGCCTCTGTCACAGTATAAAAGGTACAGTTTATCCTTGGGCAGATATTTCCGAAACATTTCCAGTTCTTCATAGGGTATATTTCTGGCTCCCTCCACATGAATATCTTCAAATTCCTCTTTGCTGCGCAAATCTATCACCCAGGCATCGGGACGTTTCCGGTATTCATTAAATTCCCGGATGCCAATTGTCTGAAACTCCATAATCTCACCCCTTAAACAGAGTATAAAACAGATTACCGGAAATCACTTTCCGGTAATCTGTTTCTACATTATTATATTATGCAGTTTTCGTCTTTTTGTCAATTACCCTTAATAGGAATTATGGCAGTTTTGGCTGCTTTCATTGCTTGCCTTGTTGCCGGCCTTATTCTGAGAAGAATTTTTTGCGCTGTTCTGGGAATATGCATTCTTTGTGCTGTTCTGAGAAGTTGCATTCTTCATATTTCCAGCTTCGTTGCTTGCGTTTGTGCTCTTGTTCTGCATATTGCTGTTTTTTGCCATTTTAATTTTCCTCCTAATTCTTTACTGCTTTCATAGTATCTGATAAAGCATCTTATTTTATGCAGAAATTCAATTCAAAATTTTTTTAATTTTTTTCATTTACCTCTTGCTTTTTCTGACAAGCTGTACTATAATAGCATTTGTAAGGAGGATTTCACCTTCTGAAATTTTTCTTACTAAGTTATACCCCTTATTAATTATTTATACTCCCCTCATGAAGAGACCAGTGGCTCCCCCGCTGGTCTCTTCTATTTTGTATGAAACTATCACCAAACCTTATTCTCACCTTCACGTTAACTTTAACCATAATTTGACTTTATCCTTTAAAAAATGTAAAATATGTTTACCTTCTCTGCATCCGCCGCTGGCGAAACAGCTGTACGTTTTCCCCAAAAACAGGCGGAACAGGAAAAGTCATATTGCAATTCTCAAGGAAAAGGAGTAACGTTATGATTCAGTTTGTGGAAATGGAATGCCCCAACTGCGGCGGAGAACTGCAGAAAACAGGGGACAAAACAGCAAAATGCAGTCATTGCAAAGCAGAATTTTTAATTGACACAGGCCAGCCGGAGCATATTACAAACATCTATCAGACACCTCAGCCCAAACCGAAAAAATCTGCACATCTTTTGACCCTTGCATGTATCTTTTTGGGCATGGCAGGATTGATGGCCGTCCGCCAGGTAAATAAACTTTCCTTAAGCCGCAGCCACTCTCCCGCCCCCATTGCAGAACAGGCCTCTGAGCCGGAAACATCGGAGCGGGCTGTTTCTGAATTCTTTGACGCCCTTGCCAGGAAACTATACGGCGCCCCCTGGGAAAAAGTTACGCCGGAACAATTTGCACAGCTTACGGATTTACATATTTTCTGGGAAAACGGCTGCAGCGTGGCGGAATATGCCATGAAAGACGGCCCGCTGAAACGGGCGGAACTTCCCTCCGGCCTGTCTGTCTGCTACAGTGATCTGCAGTGTTTCACCGGATTAAAACGCCTGAATCTGGAGCATGCCAATCTGAATGCCAACGATCTGGAAGGATTAAATGCGCTGACCCAAGTCTGGACCTCCAATTCACCGGAGGAACTGGCCGGGATCATCCAGAATCCCAGACAGATTATTTCTCTCGGCTGTTACAGCCTGGACACAGTAACCGGCATTGACGCTTTTGAAAATCTGGAACAACTGTACCTGAAGGACTCTGACCTTTCAGACATCGGCGCTTTAAGCTCCCTGAAACATTTAAAAGACCTTACCATTGAAAACGGTGATGAAATTACAGATTTCGGCGTGCTCCATTCCCTGACAGAATTAGAACGTCTGGCTATTTTTTCAGAAGGACTGAAAGATATCTCTTTTTTGCAGAATATGGCCAATCTGAAAGACCTCGCCATTGAAGACTCCGCTGTACTGGAGCTTACTCCCATGGAAGGGCTCACCGGCCTTATCCGCCTGTGCCTGAAAGATAACAGCAGCATCTCCGACTACAGCGTCCTCTCAGGCCTTGCCGGACTGGAGCATCTGGAACTGGAGCTGGCAACCGGGGCGTCCATGCCCAGTCCGGAACATTGGAGCCAGTTAAAAAGCCTTTCTGTCAGAGGCGCTGACAGCATCTCTTTTCTGTCAGCCCTCCCGCAGCTTCAGTCTTTAAGTATTTCCGGAAGCGACTGTTCCGACTATCCGGTTCTCTCCGGCTTAACCAGTCTGGAAAACTTAACCTTAAAGAGTATTTACGGCGATATTGCGGATCTAACGGTTTTAGCACAGATGGGAAGCCTGAAATCACTGGATCTGCAGTCTTTATCCCTCTATGGAACTGTGGAATACATTTTCGGAATTCCGGCTCTGGAGGAATTGAACATCAACGACTGCAGCTTTGGCCTGGACTTTGCAGCCATGCCGGAAAATCCAAACCTGAAAAGACTATACATGAGCCGTCTGAAGGTATTGGAAAACATTTCCGCAGATTATGACGGCGCCTTCACTTATCTGGACTACGATGAAGTCAGTCTGGCAGAGCATATGGATTTTCTGGGAAAATTCCCCAACCTGGAAGAACTGTACACCCAGGGAAACCAGCTGACAGACGTCACATTTGCCGGGAATCTTCCTTTGCTGAAAAAACTGGATATTACAGACAATTATGTTACAGACCTGCGGCCTCTCGAAAAACTTTCCAATCTGGAAACCGTCTGGTGCGGAGAGAACTCCATTTCCCAGGGCGGGAATCTGGCAGAGGGAATCACTGTGATTTTGGATTCTGAGGCAGAAGAGGATGTGTGGTAGAGCTTTGGGGGAGATATTGGGCTAACTTTTTATTTTTGGATACGGACGAAAATACAGGCGGGCCCTTTCCGCACGCAAACTGGGTAACGTTTCGGCAAACTAACTGCCAAAACGCTGCCCGATTTGTGTGGGGAAGGGCGGTTTTGAAGGGCCGTCCATATTCCTAACACATCTTTACAAATCATAAAAATCTTTATTTACCTGCAGCTCCTCCGTAATCGTACCGCCCTTCTTCTGATACCGGTCATACCACAGCAGCATATGACGGGCTTTCCGATCTTTTAATATTTCATATTTTTCGAACATTTCCCGGTACATGGGATTTACTTTCAATTCTGTCCGGATGGCTTTATTAAACGGACAGTAACGGAAAATAATATCTCTGGATACTTTATTCAGGCGGAAGCTGCCTTTGGACTCATAGCGAATCCAGCTCTGGTAATCTTTTACAAATACTTCACGGTAGTTATTCTTGGATTTATAAAGGGCGTTCTTCACTTTCTCCTTGGCGTCTGCAGACAAATCGTGGTTCTTCCGGTAGTACTGGATATAGTCATTGTACTCGGAAGTCAAAGAAGCCTCCGTGATATCGTTCCAACGAACGCCCTGAATCTTCCGGCACATTTCCCAGCGGAACCGGCCGCATACTTCTACCATCAGATCTCCCACATCCGTTACCGTAAGTATGGGGAAAATAAATCTGGCCTGGGTATCCTTCTTGATTCCGGCCGTTTCCTGCCACATCATTGCCTTGCTTCCCGCATTGGGCATCAGGATAATATAAGGAATCACTTCCTTCTGAATCATTTCCATATTGACTTCATGCTCCGGATCTGAGAAGCCCACTTCACGGTAAAACAAAGAGAAGTCAATCTTTCGGATCTCGTCTAAGGCTTCATTGGCCTTCTCCGCCGTTATCAGCATGTGGTCCACCGATCCGATAATATCGTCTTTATACAAAATAGGGCAGAATGTGGAAATCTTTCCGTAGGTGGCGCGGTTGGTGGAGACAAACATATTCTGCATCTCGAACTTTAACTTTTCCTGATTGTCTTTTGCCAGAACAGGCACCTGAGCCGCCGTAATCTTGCCGGTCTTTTTCTGCTCATTCAGGTAGCCGGTGTAATCCATGTCAAATTCATTCCTGGAAGGTTCATTTTCTCCCCGGTAAATACTGAGCAGCCACTCATATATAGTATATACATTGCCTGCCTTGCAGCGTCTCATATGGCCTGCCGCCTCAAAGAGACTGCGGGTATTCTCCTTGCCTGCCAGCTCTTCATCCATAAAGCCGAAGTTCAAAAACATTTTCACGGAAGTGGGCATATAATCCCCCTTCAGCGAATGGAAAAAGCACAATTCATAGATTGCATAAAAATCATCGGTAATTTTCCGGCGGAGCCTGCGCACATCATCTGTAGTGGCAAGCATATCCGGCAGGTTCTTGTATTCCTGAAGAGAAGCCCGGAAGCTCTGGGCCTTCTCCTCCTGCCAGCTGGAATATTCCAAAATTTCTGTCAGATAATCAATTCCTTCTTCATAAGGCTCTGCAATTTCTTCCTCTTCCTGACTGCCGCTTTCTGCCTGGGCCGTAACGGTAAAATCATAATTTTCATACTCTGTCAGCTGCGCGCGCAGCAATTGTTCCGGGTAAAAACCGATTTTTCTTGCAAATTCTATTAATTCTGCAATTCTCTGCTGCACCGTGCTGATATCCGCTCCGGTGTAAGCCGCTTTTTTTGCCAGTTCAAAATACATGCGGAACAGATTTTCCGGAGTCCCCGACAACAGGAGATCTTTACGTTCTCTCAGATAATTTTTTATCACTCCCACCTGTTCCATGGATTTTTTCATCCAGAAAACCGCATTGGAAATGGCTCCCGTGCCAATCACATAATCCCTCGCCAACTGCTGATCCAACGCGGCCAGGGGCAGAGCGGACATCCGCTCATAATATGCGCCCACCCAGGACTGAATTGGCTCTTTTATATCAACAGGGGCCAGGGTATTCAGTCCAGCCACCTGTTTTTTGGGCATCCCAAGAGCCCCGCACAGCTTTTGATAGTCTCCGAAGCTCTCCGAGAGAAAACGGTGAAACTCTCTGGCTTTCCTGTAAAATGTATCATACCGGCGTATCATCATATCTGCCTGGTGAACCGCTCCCATGGCAAATACCGCCACATATTTCTCATCTTCCGCAAATATCTTCTTATAATCTTCTACTGTCCGGTAGGGAAATGCATAAAGCATACAATCGGTTTCTGCCACATACTCGCACACATAGCTGTCAGAAAGGCTCTCCGGCAGGCCGACAATACTCCCTGCGTTCATACGGAATTCATCATTCTCCGTAATCACCCGAACATTGCCCTGCAAAATAACAAACAGCCCCTTCAGCCTGTCTCCTTTTTTCAAAAAATGTCTTCCTTTACTTACTTTTACTGTTTCCATGGCATCCTCCTGTGTCCAATCTATCGTCTATTCCCCAAAAACAGTGAATACAGCAGCCAAATCAATATAATCGGCACCATAACCGGCAGCAGAAAAGCCACCACATTTGCTACAATCACAATCAGCAGAACTGCAATCAATATCAGCAGTAATTTTCCATACCAGCTGTTCAGCTTAAATCTGCCGAAACGCACATCCCAGCCATTCTGCTGAGAATAATCTGCACGGAATCCTCTGTCCTGGCCTGCGGAGCTGTAATCCTCCGAATAGTACTGCCTTCCAGAAGCTCCCGGCTTATCCGAGGTATCTATCAAGGTCTTGGCAATCAGCCTGGGATTGCCAAGCTGAGCCGTTACTTCTGCTTCACTCTTTCCTTTTCTGGACTCTTCCATAATATAATTATCATAAAATCTCAGATTCTCATTGACTGCCGCCTGATCCATCTCCCCCTGCAGCGCAATCTGCAATTCATGTAAAAATTCCTTTTTCGTCATGAACGTTCTCCTACCTGTGTGCTTTCTGTTTAATCCAGTATTTTTCCAACTATCTGTTATTCTATCACACTATGCTCATTTTTTCATCACATTTCCCAAATTTTTTTCAAAAAATCTATTGACAAATCCCGGAAACTGGAGTAAGATTATAGACGTTCCAAGCGAACATTTGTTATGTGTGTGTAGCTCAGCTGGATAGAGCACTTGGCTACGGACCAAGGTGTCGGGAGTTCGAATCTTCTCACGCACGTAGACAGAGGGCTGTCGGAGATGATAGATTTTTCAATATATGATTATGATTCATTGGATATCGCAACCATATATTGTACATAAATTTCATTTCCGGACAGCCCTTTTTTTAAGCAAATGAAGCTTCATGATTAATTTCTTCCAGATTTACAATTCTGCTGCAAACCCGTTCGGCCAACGACCGGTTATGGGTGATTACAAGCATTCCCATCCTGCGTCTTTCTGTCTCCTCCAGAAGAATCTGCCAAATCTGCGCCTGTGTAATCACATCCAGCATCGTGCTGATTTCATCGCAAACCAGAAATTTTGTCTCAGGCCCCAATACCCGGGCAATGCAGAACCGCTGCAGTTCCCCGCCGGATAGTTCAATGGGCCACCGCGTCATCCAGCTTTTTTCAATTCCCATCCTCTGCAGCAACTCTTCCTTTGGGTTCCAGCATTCCCGCAGAATTTTCTCCATCCTCCACCGGGGATTTACTGTCTGCTCCGGGTGCTGCCCAATCATCTGAACGGGACAGTAACCTCTCCGTTCCAGCGGCTTTCCCTCCCATAAAACTTCACCGCTTTCCGGCGTCTCATAGCCTGCCAGAATTCCGGCCAGCGTACTCTTTCCGCAGCCGGAGGGCCCCACCAGAGCCACCCGCTCTCCGGCTTCCACTTCAAGGTTCACGTCTTTTAACACCCAGGGAGCATTTTTCTGATACCGGAAACTGATATGCGCCGCCTGAAGGGCCGGCTCTCTGTGAAATTCCTGCATAACTCTACCTCCTCTTTCCGCTGCTAAAGCACAGATTGATAAAAAGTCAAATCTTAGATTGATAAAAACTTTCTGCTGTCAAATTATACGCTGACGAAAACCTTCTGCATTTCCTGTGCCCGGAAGCTTCTGCTCCGCTGTAAATTCATTCTGGGGAAGCGCTCTTAAAAAAGCCCTGCTGTACGGATGGGTAAGGGCCCTGCCATCTCCCGAAAAAGCCGTAACCGGCACGGTCTCCAGTATTTTTCCGTCATAAAAAATGGCAATCCGATCTGCCATCTGCAATGCCAGATCTATGTCATGGGTAATAAGCAGCACGCCGCACCCTTCCCTGGCCAGCTCCCGGAAATTACACAGCGTTTCCCTGGCCAGCTCCTCCTGCAGCCCCGGCGTGGGCTCGTCTGCCACAATCAGTTTGGCCGGCTTCATTACTGCGCCGGAAATCAGCACCCGCCTTGCCATGCCGCCGGACAGCTGATAAGGATACAGATTTGCCACAGATTCCTCCAGCTGATACCGGGCAAATACCTGCTTCAGCTTCTCCTGCCGCTCTTTTTTCTCCGCTCTGCTGCAGGGGCCAATTACCTGCCGGCCCACTTTCATCAAAGGGTCCAGATATTTCACCGACTGGGGAATAAAAGCAATCTCCCGCCCTCTCAGTTTTTTCAGGGATGCTTTCTCCAGCCTCCTGCCGCAGAATTCCATGGTTCCGGTCACTTTTGCATTTTCCGGCAAAATCCCAAGAATCCCATGAGCCAACAGGCTTTTCCCGGAACCGCTGGAGCCTGCCACCGCCACAATTTCTCCTGCATTTACCGTAAGCGAAAGCTGATGCACCATCTCAAATTCCCGACGGTTCAGCCCTCTGTCATACATGGTAAAAGAAACGCACAGCTCCTTTACGGCGAGCACCGGTTCTTTTTGTCCTTTCATGTATCTTCCTCCCGCATTACGCTTCATTGCCGCTGTTTGGATTCAGCAGCCGCTTCAGATTTTCTCCCGCCGCATCCAACAGCATCACAGCCGTCAAAAGCATCAGTCCCGGAAAAACAGCCATCCACCATTTTCCGGTGGTAATATGGTTCATGGACTCTGACAAAATCACGCCGATGGCCGGAACCTCCGCCGGAAATCCAAAGCCCAGAAACGTGATGGCGGCTTCATGCATAATGGCATGGGGAAACAACAGCACCACACCGATCAGATACACTGGAAGGACTTGGGGCAGAATATGCTCTTTTGCCACCTCCTGCCTGGTCTTTCCCATTCGGTAAGACGCCTGCACATACCGGGCTGATCGGATTTGCAGCACTTCTGCCCGCACCAGACGGGTTAATTCCGGCCAATGGGTCAGCGCCACTGCAATCAGCACACCTCTGCCCCCTTTGCCCGCCATAAAAGAGATCAGAATCAGCAGAATCAAATGGGGAATTCCCATACACAAATCCACGCACCAGTTGATAAACCGATCCAACGCCCCTCCCTGCAGCGCTGCCGCCGTTCCCAGTATCAGGGCAATCACGGAGCTGACTGCTGAAGCCAGAATTCCCGCCCCAATGCTGTTAGAAAGCCCCTTCACACTCCGGAAAAACATATCCCTGCCCATGTAATCTGTGCCGAAGGGATGCGCCGGGCAAGGCGCCGTAAATTTTGCACTGTAATCTATGTCATAGCATTCCGGACTCATAAACCATCCGGCTGCCAGAGTAACCGTCAAATACAAAACGGCTGCGCCCAGAACAAACAGCGTTCTCCTTCTCCGGTTCCAAAATAGTTCTGCTGCGTCCCTTTTCTGAGCCTTTTGAAAGCTTCTGTCACTCATGGGAAACCCCCTCCCGAATCCTGGGATCTACCATGCCGTACAGAATATTCGCAATAAGATTTCCAGTAAACACAAATACTGCGCTGAATATGGCAATTCCAAGCAGCAGCGGTACATCCCCGCCAAGGCCCGCCGCAGTCACCGCGCTTCCGATTCCCGGATAAGAAAACACTGTTTCCGCCAGGGCAATTCCGCCGAACAATTCACTGAAGGAAGCAAACTGCACCGTAATAGCCGGAATTGCAATATTCCGGATTCCATGGCTTTTTACCATCTGCCATGTATTTTCACCTCTGGCCCTGGCATACAGCATAAATTCACTGTCCAGTATTTCCAATAATTTCTGTCTTGTATACAAGGTGATCTTTCCAATACCCAGAATGCTTAAGGTAATAGAGGGCAGAATCAAATGATATATCCGCTCTGCAAGCGTTACCTCCGAAGCCATTTTTCCCATAGGTGCCGCCAGTCCAATGGGAAACCAGCCCAGATTTACTGCAAAAACACTGAGCATGATAAGGCCCACCCAAAAGGTGGGAGCAGACTGAAAGACCAGACAGACTGTCCTGAGCCCCCGATCCAGAATGCTGTCCTTACAGACTGCCGCTCCAATTCCCAACACAAATCCAAGAATCCCGGAACTGATCCAGGCAATCAGCATCAGCGCCAGAGAATACCGAAACCGTTCTTTGATTACCGTCAATACCGGCTGTTTGTAGACAATAGACATGCCGAACTCCCCCCGCAAGGTATTGCCTGCCCAGGTCATAAACCGTTCCAGAGGCGGAGCATTCAGACCCCAGTATTCTGTAATCTCCTCTCTGGCATCCTCTGAAATGGTGGAATTGGTTCCGATATAGGCCGTCAGCGGGTCTATCGGAGCTTTTGCCATCATTAAAAATGAGAGAATGCTTATGGCTGTCAGCAAAGTCAGCATACGCAGAGCCGTTAACATAATTTTTTTCATCATCGGAGCATCCTTTCCGCTGGCATTCAATTAATAATTTCCCAGTCTTTCATATTACAGATAATCGGGATTCCGTGGCCGTGGGGGTGGGGAATCTGGGTATCCTTTGAAATATCCAGTCTGTCGCTGATGAAATAGCAATGCTCAATATTGACCAGATACAAATATGGATAATCCTGGGCATACGTTGTCTGAATTTCCTTCCAGGCCGCAACGGCAGCCTCCTGGTTGTTGGCTGCAATGGCTTCTGCAATCAGGCTGTCCGCCTTTTCGTTCTGATAGCCGCTGGGATTGCTGTACGTCTGTACCGTAAAATGACCGGACTGAAACTGGTTGTCCAGTACCATAGGGCTGTACTGTCCAAAGCCCCACACTGCGCCCTGGGTGTAGGATTTCACTGCAATTTCATCCCAGGAGGCCTGCTTTACCTCTATGGAAATTCCCAATTCTTTGATATTTTCCGCCGCTGCCGCTGCCAAAAGATAACGATCCGGTTCATCTGAGGGAGTGTAAACTTCAAATGTACAGGCCACTCCGTCTTTTTCCCGGATTCCGTCACCATCATTGTCCTTCCATCCGGCCTCTTCCAAGATTTGCCTGGCTTCTTCCGTTCTGGCGTCTCCGTACACCTTTGTATTTCCCCAGATTAAATTGTCTGTCCATCCTTCTGCCGGCCGGCCCACCCCATTAAACGCATGGTCAATCACTTCCTGGCGGCTGATTCCAAGAGACAGCGCTTTGCGCACAGCCAAATCAGAGGTAACTGCATTTCCAACGGACAGCTCCTCTCCGGCATCATTGACAATCTTCTCCGGTTTCCGGCAGGGAAGGCTGATATTTCTCACGTCTATGGTTTCTAATTTTTCCATATGCATTCCCTTTACGGTTTCTTCGCTGTAAGAAGGCTGCACCATCACCACATCCAACTGTCCGGAGCTGGCGTTGGAAAAGGCCGCTTCATTGTCCATATCCACGAAGGTTACCCGTTTCACTTTGGGGGCTCCTTCAAAGTAATCTTCATTCGCCTCCACAATTAACTGCTGCTCCATATCATACTGCACCACTTTCCACGGGCCGGTCCCCACTGGCTTCTGGTCAAATGATGTGCTGTCGTATCCGCCGGCAGGCACAATTCCAAGCTGGGCAGTGGTGTCCAGAAAAGGAGAAAAATGCTCTTTTAAAGTGAATTTCACCGTATAGTCGTCCAATGCTTCTACTTTTTCCACCTTTGACAAATCCACTTTTTCATTCTGTCCCTGATTTGCCATCACTGTTTCATACGTAAACACCACATCCTCCGCTGTAAAATCAGAGCCGTCCTGAAAATGAATTCCCTGTTTCAGCCGATAGGTATAAGTCAGCGCATCTTCGGAAATCTCCCAGCTTTCTGCCAAATCTCCTTCATATTCTGACTGGGCGTTTACCCGCACCAAACTATTGTTGACAAAATCGTATCCGTAGGCAAACCCGCCCTTCACCGGATCAAGGGAACCATCCCAGAATCCATGGCCCACATAGCAGACAATACTGTCAGAAGCATCCTCTTTGGCCCCGCAGCCTGCCGCCATACTGTACAGCGCCAGTGCTATACAGCACATCATCCACACTGCTTTACTGCTGCAGATATTATCCCTTTTCTCTTTCTTCATCGCTCTGTTTCCTCTCTGTGCGCTTTTCGCATTTCATCATTCTATCATAACCCCCAAAAGGTGGGAAGCCTCCTGGGGGGATGTTTCGCTGTCACAGCTATTTTTAATCATTCAAAACCGCCTTTCTCCATGCAGACAGAAGATTATGACTAAGTCCATCTCTTCTGCGCCTGGAAAAAGGCGGTTTTAAATTAATATTCTGAAAATTACCGTTTCTCTGCAATTCAAAGGGGTATTGTTTACTCGTTATCCTAAAAATTACCGTTTCCCTGCAATTCAAAGGGGTACTGTTTACTCGTTATCCTGAAATAATGGCGTAGACAAATATCTGTCGCCGGAATCCGGCAGCAAAGCAACAATTGTCTTACCGCTGTTTTCCGGCCGGCCGGCCAAAATCGCCGCCGCTTTTAACGCCGCCCCGGAGGATATGCCCACCAGAATTCCTTCGCTTACCGCAAAGGCTTTCCCCTCAGCAAAAGCATCCTCGTTCTCTATGGCAATCACTTCGTCATATATCTCCGGATTCAGAACCTCCGGCACAAAGCCTGCGCCGATTCCCTGGATTTTGTGGGGGCCTGAGGTTCCTTCTGAAAGCACCGGACTTGCGGCAGGCTCCACTGCCACAATTTTCACATCAGGCTTCTGCTCCTTTAGGTATTCCCCAACACCGGTAATGGTTCCTCCTGTCCCAACGCCTGCCACAAAGATATCCACGGCTCCATCGGTCTGCTGCCAGATTTCCGGTCCTGTTGTGGCTTTGTGCACTGCGGGGTTGGCCGGATTCACAAACTGCCCTAAAATTACAGCGCCTTCGATTTCATTTTTCAGTTCTTCCGCTTTATCAATGGCTCCCTGCATCCCGCGGGCTCCTTCTGTCAGTACCAGTTTCGCCCCATAAGCTTTCAGCAGATTTCTCCGCTCCATGCTCATGGTATCCGGCAAAGTCAGAATTGCCTGGTAACCCTTTGCCGCAGCAGCAGATGCAAGGCCGATTCCTGTGTTGCCGCTGGTAGGCTCAATAATGGTTGCTCCTTCTTTCAAAATGCCTTTTTTCTCGGCATCTTCTATCATTGCCAGGGCAATGCGATCTTTCACAGAACCCGCCGGATTCAGATATTCCAGTTTTGCAAGAATCACCGCATCTGTAATACATGTCTTCTTCATATATCCGTTCAGCTTCAGTATGGGGGTTCCCCCGATCAGTTCCAGTGCGCTCTCCTTAATTTGACTCATTACTCTGGCCTCCGTTATTCTTTCATTTCATTATTCCTGATTCAAATATTTCTGCAGTGTCCGCATACACTCTTTCAAATCAATGGGCTTTGCAATATGTGCATCCATCCCAACTTCCAGACAATGCTGTGCATCATCAGAAAATGCATCAGCGGTCATGGCAATAATCGGCAGTCCGTTATCGCTCCGTTCCAGACTGCGGATTGCGATGGTGGCGTCATATCCATTCATTACCGGCATACGGATATCCATCAGAATTGCGTCATAAAAACCAATTTCAGAGGCTTCAAACATCTCCAGACACTCTTTTCCGTTGATGGCCCGTTCCAGAATCAATCCCACCGAGCTTAAAATCTCACTGATAAATTCCCAGTTCACGTCAATGTCCTCTGCCAGAAGAATATGCTTTCCTTCAAAATCTATTTCGATTTCTTCACTCTCACTGGCAAAATCCTCGCCTTCCATATATTTTTTCAGATACAGGTACAGCGTAGATTTAAACAAGGGCTTGGCAATAAATCCTTCAATTTCAGAAGCATCCACTTCTTCCTCTAATTCACTCCAGTCATAAGCAGAAATCAGAAAAGCAGGAATCTTATTGCCCACTGTCACATTCCGCATTTCACGGATCACTTCAATTCCGTTCATATGGGGCATTTTCCAGTCTACCAACACAAAGTCGTAGTCATTGTTCTGCAAATGCCTGTCTTCAATCATGCGTACTGCCTGCCTGCCGTCCAAAGACCACTCCGTATGTACACCCAACTCCTGCAGATTAGAAACTGCGCTTGTACACAGCTGTTCATTGTCATCCACCACCAGTACATCCCAATGAGGCAGCATCATATCTCTTTCGTCAATCTCACACTTCTTCAAATCCAGTGTAATATGGAATTTACTTCCTTTGCCCTGTTCACTGGTTAATTTGATAGTGCCTTGCATCAAGTCCACAATCGCTTTGGTAATAGACATACCCAGTCCGGTTCCCATAATTTTGGCCACCTGATCGGAATCCTCCCGTTCAAAGCTGTCAAAAATTTTCCTCTGGAATTCCTCAGACATTCCAATTCCCGTATCCTCCACCACGAAATGGGTGCGGATATAATCTTCGCCTTTGGGCGATTCTTCCTGATACAGATGTACGTCAATCCGCCCTTCCTCCGGCGTAAACTTCGTTGCATTCGATAAAAGGTTCAGAAGCACCTGATTCAGACGCACCGAATCACAGAATACCTCTTCCGACCGGATAGACTGAATAAAAATATCAAAATACTGATGTTTTGATTTTACCTGGGGCTGCATGATATTCACAATATCGTCCATGGCTTCCCGCAGCGACATCTGATTCATATTCAAGGTCATTTTGCCGCTTTCAATCTTGGACATATCAAGTACGTCATTAATTAATCCCAACAAATGTTTACTGGACAGCTTGACTTTACTCAGGCAGTCCACCACACGCTCCGGATCTTTGATATTCTTCAGCGCAATCTCCGTCATTCCGATAATGGCATTCATCGGCGTCCGGATATCATGGCTCATACTGGAAAGAAATTCACTTTTGGCCTTATCCGAACGGACTGCCTTCTGTTTTGCAGAATTCAGTTCTTCCATCTGGCGGATTGAAAACCGGAAATACAGCAGAAATACAATTGACATAGCCACTAATATCATAAAGGAAGATCCAATCATAATTCCGATCCGCTGAAGATCCAAAGCGCTGATAGGCGCATCCATAGCTTCATTATTCATAACGGTGATAAGATACCAGTCATGGTTCTCCTCTATCGGTGTACAATACGTATACCGCTTCTCTCCATTAATGGTAACCAGTTTCGAATAATCTTCCCCGTTTTTCATTGCTTCCCGCAATTCGGATACATACTCCTCCGCACTGCCTTTGTGATCCTTTGCTTCTGACATAATCCGTTCGAAATAGCTTTCCCGAAATGCATCTCCGCTGCGAATCACAAAATTACCGTCGCTGTCAATGATATGAGTGTACACCAGAGTGTCATTAGAGTCCAGAAACAAAACTTCCTTCAGATAATCCATAGGAACCCCGGCAATCAGCGCTATGCTCTTGCCCCCGTTTTTCATGGGGTATTCCGCTCCTCTTCCCAGAATCAGCATCCGCTCCTCTTTGTCATTCATCCCCATGGTTACAATATTTCCGTCTTTTTTCAAAGACTGAATTATGGATTCCTGAGAAATCGTTATCTGACCGCCGTAAAGAGTTTCCAGTTCGCCGTCCTCCGCATACAATCCTAAAAATGAGAATTCCCTGACCTCTCCGCCGTTTGTAAGCTCGCTTATAAACGCTTCATTGTACTCGTCAAAATTCGGCGGGGTCTGACGAATCAATCCCTGTACCTGCTCCAAACGCAGTCCTATGATTGAGGTAAACTTCTGTCCCAACTGAGTGTTCATTTCAGACATGTAGATTTCACTGATTTCATCAATGGTATCTTCTGTCCGCTTGCCCATAACCAGCACCAGTCCGATAAATACCACAACGCAGACGCCAATTACGCTGACAAAGCTGTTCCTCAAAAACTTTCTAACATTCTTTTCCATCTGACCCTCCATATTATGAATTATCTATGGCGCTTATGATCTTCTCCTGGACAGGCAGTATTTTCACAAGAACCCCCCTCGCTTCTTCCGGTTGTCCTTTGCGCAGCAGATCCACCATCTCACTGTACGCTTCATACACCGGAGTTACAGATAAATTTCCGGAAGCTCCTTTGATTGCATGGGCCTTCTCAATGATATCTTCATAGTCTTTTCCGTCATAATCAGGCTCAACGGCATACTCTTTCATCATTTTTGCAAAAGTTTTCAACATTTTTTTATAAATGGCAGCACTGCCTCCCAACCGCTTTACTCCTTCATCTACGCTCACGCCTAATTTTCTCAGTTCATCAAGTAGATTCATAAAAATATCTCCTTTTTCTCTGTAATTTCAATATTTTTATTGTAGCATATTTCAATTCATATCGCAACAAGTTTGTGAAACCGTTTAATTTAGAGGCATTTTTGCAAAAAAAGTAAATAGGGCAGCGGGAAATTAACCGGATTCCCCACAGCCCTGTTTTGTTGATTTCTGCTGTGATATGATTTTTTCCGAAACGCAGACTGCCAGCACAACTGAAACAGCCGCTTTTCCTTTGGGGTCCATCTCATGATACATGGTAAAAACCGGCACGTGACTCATTGTTTTTCTTCCATACGGTTCACTGCAAATCCAGTCATGTTCCAGGACTTATCCCGCTCCACCACTATCTCTACAGCGCCTTCTTCGTCTGTAAACCTGCGGAACTGATTCGGCCCCATTTCATCTTTAAAATATCCTACAATTTCTCCCTCATACAAAAAATGCGCGTTTTCCTCGTCATAAACCAGTCCGTAATTCTCATACTCGGGAAACTCAGGGCTTCGGGAAATATTTTTGAGAAAGAGAACAAAGGGTTCTTTTTCCCGGGGCTCCCCTTCCCATACCGTCTCAGAATCTATTCCTTCCGACAGATCCGTCGGATTTTTCTTGGGCAGAGGAAGCAAAACCATTCCGTCAGAATGACTGAACTGCTCCAAATCCGGCACCTTATCCGCTGCCGCCGGTTCTGTCTGCGCCAAAATCCTGCTGCCTTCTTTGATTTCTTCTGTTTCTGTCAAAATCCTGTTATCTTTTTCTTCCTCTGCTGCCCCAACGTTTTCTCCGGCCGTTTTCTGCAGCAGAGAGGCTGCAAACAAGACGGCCACAAACATCACCAGAATTCCCGCTCCTGCAAAGGAGCCAACTGTAAACCTTTTCTTTTTCATAATCGCAGCAATCCTTTCTTCCATTGCATCTTTGCTGAATCCGCTTCCCCAGGAAATCCTGCTGTCATCGTGCCCCGCCAGACTGATTAAAGACATGGCATAGGCCCTTCTGGCATCCTGCCCGAACTGCTCAACGACTTTTTCATCACAGGCCAGTTCCAAATCCCTGTTTGCCAAAATCTGCATCAGCCACACCAATGGATTAAACCAGTGAATGCATACGGCAGCCACAAGCATAAATTTCCATACTGCGTCAAACCTGCGGATGTGGATCAGTTCATGGGTCAAAACAAACTTCATCTGCCGGGCGTCTTCCCACTGAATTCCTTTGGGCAGCAGAATTACCGGCCGCAGCACGCCATAAGTCATCGGCGTTGCAATCAAATCCAGGCTGCGTACCTGCAGGTTACGCTTCATCGTAACTGACTGCAGCCATTCACGGACCGCCGGATCTTCCGCCGGCAGTGAGACGCGAAACAGTCTGCGGTATTTCAGATATGCAGTCAGGTAAAATCCTGCGCAGATCAGTCCCCCGCTCAGCCATAGAAGCTTTGGCAGGGAAAGCCCCGCGGCTCCTCTGAAACACAGCAATTCTCCGCTTACTGTCCCATTTTCTGTTTCCCCTGCAGCGCTCTCTGTCCCTTCACGGAAGCTGTTTCCCATTCCATTCTCTGCTTCTTGGCCAGAAAAGCCCCCGTCTCTTTCACCGGAATCGCTCACACTCCTGTCCTTTGAAGTTAAACTTCCTGCAGCCTTCTCAAATCCGTCTGCAATTCCAGAACTCTCCCACAGCGTATAAACACTAAAAGGCGCTTCCACATACCAGGGAACCAGAAGCCGCAAAAGAGCCGCCATCCACAGTATCAAAAAAGTACTGCCAGGCAGTCTGTTCTGAAACAATCGGCGGGCTGCCAGAATCACCAGAATTAAAATTCCGCCGGAAACGCTCATCTCCCACAATGTCATCTGCCCTCACCTCACTCCAAATCTTCCACCAACTGCTTTAGCCTGCAAATCTCCTCCCGGGAGAATTTTCTTCTGTTTAACAGCGCGGCAAATAATTTATCTGCCGATCCGTCATATATCTTATTAATCAGCTCCTCGGTTTCCGCTTCCTGCACTTCCTCCTTGGGAATCAGGGCACGGCACATAAAATTCGGTTCGAGACGTTCAATGGCCCCTTTTTTCATGCATCTTTTAATTAAAGTATAGGTGGTGTTCTTATTCCATCCCACTTCGTCTCTCAATACCTCAGAAATATACTTGGCTGTGGCGTCCCCTTCCCGCCAGAGCACGTCCATCACCTTCAATTCTGAATCAAATAATTTCACTTCCATACGAACCTCCCGAAACTACTACAGTAGTCTATAAATCTATACTACTATAGTAGTTTCACTTTGTCAATACAAAATGATTTTTAGTTTGTGTGTCAAAGGGCAATCCGGCAGTTCTGTCCGTATCCAACTATAAAACCTTCGCTGCAGTACTAATGTTTTCTGGAAAAGAAATTCATCAAAATCTCCTTGATATGATTGTACCGTCTGGCATAGGAGTTTTCCACCCGGATCACCTGCAGGTCAAAAACATCGCTGATTTCCTGCTTTTGCCGCTCCCGCTGCCGCAGAAGCTCCTCTTCCAGCTGCTCCCGTCCCTCCAGTTCAATGGCCAGTACCGGAATTTCCCCGTCCTTTTGCTTTTCATACACTACGAAATCAAACTGATGCCCGGGATACTCTGGAAACAATTCCTCTGCATCCACTTTCTGCTGCACGAAAAAACGGTTCTGAGACAGCCAGATATTTTCCAGTGCATGATTTAAATTCTTCAGGAACGCTTCTTCTGTTTCCGTACTGAAGGGCTTTACCCCAAGGGCCCGGGAATTGGCTTTTTTCTGGGTGACCTTCGACATTCCGTTCTGTCTGGTATACTGCACCAGTTCGTAGAAATCATCTTCTTTGTCCTGCTGATGCAGCCAGTCCAGATGCTTCATATCCGCCAGAATCACCAGCTTGTCCCGGGCCCGGGAAGTTGCCACATTGATGAGTTCTTTATTATTTTTCAGCCATTGATAGGTGCCCTGCCCGGTCTGTTGGGTGATGGCAGTGGAAAACAGCACCACATCTTTTTCATCTCCCTGAAAAGCATGGACGGTTCCGCAGTCCACATTGGCAAGACGGGCTTCCCTGGCCGCTTCTTCCAACAGTTTTCTCTGATTTACAAAAGGCGTAATCACCCCTATGGTCTTATCCCGGTTTGCGGCGGCATAACGCAGGATCTCCTCCACCTCGGCAGGCGCGGTATTTTTCCCATTGCTCTGGCTGTCCTTTACATCAATGTACAGCAGAGGCTCTTTTTCATCGCTTTTCGTCTTAATACAGAGTTTTTCATTGTAATATTTCTTGTTGTTAAATCCAATGATTTTCTCATGGCAGCGGTAATGGTAGTGAAGAAGGATTTCATCGCTGACCGCGTCGCAAGCCAGAAAGGTTTTGTAAATGGAATTTTTCCGGTAGTCATATTCCTCGGAAATATTGTATTTTTTCCTTAATTTCTGATTAACCAGTTCTTCTAACTGAATCACCGGATTCAGCTGCTGGGGATCTCCCACCAGCATCAGGCTGCCGCCCCGAATCACCGGAACCAGAGACACCGCCAGATTGCACTGACTGGCCTCATCCATAATCACCATGTCAAACATGGGCTCCGGCTCTCCCAGTTTATGGGCGGAAATGCAGGTGGTGGCCACAATGGGGAAAATTTCCTGCAGCTTGCGGATATTTTCTTTCTTGCTGAGATACCTGGCAAATTCCTCTAACTGCAGCTTTTTATTCTGATTGAAAATAATGTTTTTCAGTTCCTCATGTCTGGGTAAATCAATTTTTTTGATATAACTGGCTGACGTGTAATACAGGTACTTTTTCAATTCCTCCACATTGTCATCCAACAGAGAAAAAGCCTCTTCTTCCGTAATATCCCCTGTCTTTTCAATTCTGCGTTTCACCTGCTCCATCTGCCTTCCCTGCAAATCCGCCTGAAACGGCAGCATTTGAAAGGATATATTCTGTTCATTTTCAAATTCCAGTACCCGGTGAATGGTTTCCCTACGTTCCTCTAAATCTAACCGCTCCTCGTATCTGCGCAGCAAGCCGGACAGCCGTTTTGCCCGCTCAATCCTGTCCTCCCGGTTTCTGTCCAGGGTGGATTTATAAACCGCGATTTTCCTGGTCTGCTCATATACGTTCCTGATATATTCCAGGGCCTCCTGCATTTTCTCATTGCTTCCCAGACGCAGCGCCGGAAAAGGAATCCTGTGATTCTGATATTTCATTCCCAACAGTTTTTCCATCACTCCGTTGATGGGATGATTGTTATAAGATGCAAACAGTACGGTTTTCTCATTGAAAAAAGCCGTTACTATGGTATTGATGATGGTGCTTGTCTTTCCGGTTCCCGGCGGCCCCTGAATGTAAGCCACCGGATATTTCATGGCATTGTTAATGGCCAGAAGCTGATCCAGATTCACCTTCTGATCCGCTAACACAATGGGGTATGCCTTTCTGCGCACCGGCCGGCTGACCATTTCCCCGAAAAAAGCCCGGATGGGCGCGGTCACTTCCTCCTTCTGATACATCTCAATGACTGCCTCATATTCCTTGTGCAGATCTAAAAGAATATCCATGCCCAGCCCGATCATATACGGCATATCATCCACGGCCTGGCTGCCATGGCGGGTGATGCAGTCCTTAATCTGCTCCTGATTCTGTGTAAACTCCTTCAAAAGTTCATATTCCTCGGCGTCCAGATATTTCCGTATATTTTCCTTTCTGCCGTCCAATGTGTATTCGGTGCAGATGGAAATATCCTCCTCCGGATGCAGAACCCTGCGTTTTACATCCAACTGCAGGTTCCGGTAAGCCAAAACATATAATCCCCTGGGGGTATGGATACTGAGCACATTCATGGCAAGCTGCTTCAGCCTCAGCTTTCCGTCCTTTTTCTCCCTGGTTCCGTATTGAAAATATTTCACAATCATGCGAAACTGTTCTTCGTTCAGAGGGTAATCCGCCCCGTGAAAACTCTCCCGATCCAAATGGCGTATCAGTTCAAAGTCCGAGTGATAGGGCACCATATCCAGACGGTTGCACATTTCCAGATAGTTCAGTATCTTCAGGTTGACGGGGTGTTCAAACAATTCTTTATATTTATGGGGATTCAGATAAATATCCCTGACCAGCTCCTGATTGACAGGACAGTAAGAGCCTTCCACAATACTGGAAGAAAGAATGGAATCTATATAAATCACGTCGAAAGTCTCCGTGGTGTATCTGCCCAGGTGCAGTCCCTCCACTTTCAGCGTACGTTTTGCCGGATTCAGATTGTAAATGCCGATCCAGTATTTTGAAATCTGATGCTCCTTGTTGCGGTATTCAATACTGAGCCATTTGCCCTCGTGAATGGCTCTGAAAATATCCCGGTAAATGGTGTTCATTTTTGCGCTCCCTGTTTTCTGGCTTTTTCGATATTTTTATTATATCGCCAAATAGAGGGGATGACAACAGAAAAACAGGGAGCAGTTTATTTCAGACTGGATTAAACTAGCGGCAGTTTAACTGCTCTGCTTATGTTCCCTCAGGTAAATGAGCAGGGAATATATCACCGGAATCACTATCATAAGGGTAAAAATAATCCACATGCCTTCTAAATTCAAACATGCATCCAGGATAAAAAACGCTCCGGCAAGAATCCAAATCCCTCCGGCAAACCTGTGGGTTTTGTTCCAGTTTTCTTCATTATACAGCGTCCATGGCAATTTTAATCCCACCGTATAATTCTGCCGGATTTTAGGAAGGTAGTTTCCCACGGTAATCAGGATAATTCCCATAAATATTTTGGCCAAAAGCGGAGCATTGATGTCCCAGGACAACGCATAGCTGTATATGCCGATGCCGCACATTAAAGAAGCGCCGGGGCAGATGAGAAGCATCATACGGTAAACTTTTCTGCCGATGCCCTGTTTCCTGGGGTCCATTGCCATATATGCCGCGCTGACCAGGTGCCCTGCAAAGCAAAACAGAGGCAGGCCGAAAACAGCAAACGTCCTGCTGCTCCACCCATTGGGCTCATTATCTGGCCCGAAATGGGTAGCCAATGTCTCCGGAAGCTGATCCCACAGCAGAATTCCTGCCGCCATGGGAAGCAGTACAGCCAGACCTGTAAGTATAATAAATCCTTTATTTTCCTTCAGCAACTTCATAATCCTTCTCTCCCTTCAGCTCCGACAGCCACAGCATTACTTCTTCCAGTACAGATACATTCAGCTCATAATAGATAAAATTCTTCTCCCGATGCTCATACACCAGTTCCGCCTTCTTCAGCACACTCAGATGGTAGGAAATGGTTGCTCCGGTCATGTTGAAATTACTGACAATTTCCCCGGCGGACAGGCGGTTCTGTCTCAGAAGCGTTAAAATATCTCTTCTCACCGGATCTGACAATGCTTTAAAAGTTTCTGCAAATCCCATAACAATCACTCCAAACTATTTAGAATATTTTCTAAATACTATTTTAATCCTTTTTGGGAAAATAATCAATAAGTATTTTTAAATTTTTCTAAATAGTTACCAATTGCACTCTATTCCGATGCAGCTCCCAACCGGATAAAAATGTCCAACAACGCCCCATCCAGATATAAAAGGATTTCTTCTGCATCTTCTGAATGTTCCTGCACCAGTGAAGCGACTGCCTGACTGACCTGCTCCTTTGCCGCCTGAGCCTTCGGCTGTTCCCAGGCATTCGGTATCCTGCCCTCCGCCTGTGCCTCTGACTGTTCCCAGACGCTCTGTATCCTCTGGCATTCTTCCCCGGTAAATTTCTGTTCTGACAGCGGCTTTTTAGCCATAACATGGCATGCAATATCCCGAAGAACCACCCAGCAGATATTTTCTATCATGTCCTCATACCGGCTGTCATAGTTTAGCAGCGCACTCCGCACATAATCTTCCGGAAATAGATTCAGGAATTTCTGTTCTGTCCGGATGCATAAAATAAATTCATAAATTCTGTCAATTCCCTCCAGGCCGGAAAGATTTTTCAGCACCGGATAATCCAGCGTCAAAATCGTATCCTGGGGACAGAATTTCATGTCGTACCATTTGAAAAATTCCGGCAGGCCGTCAATCACTGTGTCATGCAGGCAGTAATTGCCATAATAGACAAAAGCCGGCGTAATCTCATTGTAAAGCTCCAATGCTTTCCTTGCTTTTTCTTCCACCTGCTTTGCCCCGGCTTCATAGAGCTTTTGCGCCGTCATGTTTCCATCGGCAACCGCAGTCCGGTTTACGGATATTTCTGTTTCATGGATACAGTATTTCACGGCCTGCATCAACTGCTGCGCCTCTTCATAGGTCATAGAAGTGTGTTCAAAAGCAGTGTATTTTTCAGCCAGTTTTCCTACAATCGGCACAAGTTCTTCCATCGTCAGTTCCATACACAATTACCCCCAATCATATGTCTGTTCCTTTGCGCTTATCCCCAGCAAAGGTCTTTCAAAACCTCAAAATACACGTCGTAATCCCATCTCTGGACTTCATCAAACCTGGAATATTCCCGGTAACCCTCAGAACTCTGATACCCCTGATACCCGGCCCGGATCGCCCGCGCAAAAATATTCAGGCACGTCCCTTCCAGATAGTCCAAATCCCCATAACACATCAGTTCAAATTGTTCTTTCATCAGATGCAGCAATTCATCATCCGTAATTTCACCGTTCATCTCATTTTTGTAGAGATAAAAAATTTCCTGAAGCCGGATAATGGTATCCACATAATTATTCTGATCCACAAAATCAGAATCGCAGAATTCATAAATGATTTTCGTTGTAATGCCCTCGCCGAATTCCACGCGTTTTTGTTCCCGCAGCGTATTGTTTTTCTCCTCCAGAATCAGTTTGGCATCCTGTTCACTTAACACAAGTCCGTACCGCTCTGACTCCTGATTTGTTTCAATCACTTTTCCCAGTTGATTCTGCTGCTGTAATAAAATCATCCAATTTTCTTCCAAGAACATCCCTCCCTGTCATTGATTTAACTGCAGGAATAATATCTGCGTCCTGCAGAAATCCGCCTATTTTCAGTACGTGGGATTGATTATAGCATTGGGAATTGCAGATTGCCAGTCTTGAGTTTATGCAATTTCTGTGGTATAATAAATACAGAGAGAAAAAGAAACGGTACTTGGCTGTTTCTTTTTCTCTCTTTTTTATTGTAATGCCATTTAATAACTCTGGCAGTATTGCCCTGAAGGATGTGCATCGGGAAAAGTAGTGTTCAAAGCCTTCTCTTATACTTTCTGCCCCTGCGACTTTGAAATATTCATTATCTTGGTCAAAATGAACAAGATAATGAATACATCAATTATTCCGCATAATATTTTTGATTTCCACTTTTTGGCTTGTCTGGAATTGTCATTTTTAACTTCCCTGTATTCATCATCGGATTAAGATAATGCCTTCTAAAAAAACTCCTATCACTAATTCTAATATAATCCATGATTTCCTTTGCAGAATGCGGCTGTTTACAAAAAGCAATTATCATCTTGGTCACATCTTGGTCATTATCTTGGTCAAAATGAACAAGATGTGTATCTTTCTTGCTATTTAGTAGCTTCAAATACTTATCACACGCCTTACAAAGCACCATAATCCCTGATGCACTTATATTATATTCCGGCAATGGCGCATCATACTTTGCACAAGCCTCTCTGATTTTGTCAAAGCCTCTTCCCCACGCCTCAATCATTCCACTCTTAAAGAAAATACCCGCCAGCTTGGGATTATACGGCTTAGAAGAATGCTTCATAAACAGTTTATCTGCAGAATTTAATTCAGATGGCATCTCACCATCATTCCAAATATATATTTTATCTTCATATACGCTGATTTGGATAGGATTGCAGCTACTGTAATCCTTATGCACAATTGCATTCAGCAAAATCTCACGAAAGGCATCCTTATGAAACATAAACTGCTCAACTCTCTGAATGCCATCATAAAAAATCAATGCTTTCAAATATTTCGTATAGACTAAATCAACGGCCTTATCCACCTGTTCAATGAGAGAGCCATGTATTTCATCCTGATACCTCAAATCAGCATCGGAATCTCCAAAATAGCCAATTTTAATATAGGAACCTGTAACCCATTTCTCCGGATCTTTATAGAATGCCAACATTGCTGCTCTTATCAGATAACCATCTTCATCAATCAGGTGAAGATTTTCCATCAATATTGTATTATCAACCCTTGTTTCCTCCTCTGTCAGCCTTCCTCTTCTTATCGCCTTTTCTTTCAGTAAATCAATTGCCTCTTTTCTTAAATCTGTTACCTTCAACTTCAGAATCGGCATACCATCCCATGTTCTTCCCTGCGATTTTAAAATCGCTTTATCTAATTCTTTTCCGGTTATCGTTCTCATTGTACTGCCAGAGCGATAAAAATATTTACCATGATAGCTAATGAGGGAAGGGTACTTGTCTACAATAATCTCAATGTATTGCAAATCATTTTCGTATAGCAAGTTGACATCTGCTACAATGCCCATTGTATCTGTAATTTTATTCGGAATAGACTCCAGGAGTTTTTTCCTATCTTTGTCTCTAAGTCCAACAACATCTCCATTGTCATTTTTGCCAATATAAAGTGTTCCTCCATAAGCATTTGCATATCCGCAAATCCACTCTAAAAATTCATCATGCCATAATTCTTTCCATTCTATTGTCTGATGTTCCGGCATTCTCTTCACCTGCTTTCTATTAGACATACCCATTTGACTTGCATATCCTAAAAAATAATTTACCCGAATAATTCACCTCGCATACTTCTTAAAATTCTCCGCCTGTTCCAGCACTTCTTTATAGACATCATCAATCGTAACCGGAGGATACCCATATTTATCCAGCAAAATAATCAAATCCACCTGCAGATTTGCTTTGATATCCTCTCTGGTAGACCAATCCGTATATTTTGCTTTATCGTCTACCACTACTCTAATTTCTTTTGATAACTCTATCATTTTATCATTTGGATATTCAAATTCATACTTTTTTGATACTGCAAGCAAAATATCATAAAAGGCTTTTTCCTCATAATCAATGCCTATGCTGTGAAACGAATTTTTTTCCTCTTTCAATTCATGTATTAAATCTGCAAGCTGATTTGCCACATCATCCAAGACCTGGTTTGCAAAAGCCTCCTCATTCCTCCGATTATTATAAGTGTCAACAACCGCCCTCATTCTCTCCGCAAATTCAATACTTTTTATTTTGTTTACCCGCCTAAACTCCTCAATCGCATAAGACAGCAATCTCTGCAATGCTTTAATCTTCGTATTGGGCATAGGAATCTTTTCAATCCTTGCCATATACTCATCACTGAAAATATCAACGTCTATATGTTTCCCTGTTTCGAATAGTTCTTCAATACCGTCAGACTGTATTGCGTCATCCAGAAGCTTGCGGACTTTGGCATTCATCTGGGAAATATCCGGCGCCTCTCCTTTTGTCAGTTTAAACAGCACTGAGCGCACCGCCTGATAAAAATGTACTTTTTCAATATCTGTATTTTTAAACTGTTCACTGGAACTGCACAAATTAAATGCCTGTTTCATTTTTCTTACTGCTGCCATAAACCGAAGCTCCAAATCCTGCGTCAGCTGAACATATTCTACTGCTCTGTTCAGGCAATTTAACTGTTCTACCGGGCTTCCCGCATAGTAATCCCTTGCGTTAAAATTGTGAAACATCTGGCCTAAAACCTCTAACTGATCCAAAACAATTGTCACTGCTTGACTAACGTCATCCAGTTCTTCCTTCTCAAAATTCGTATATTTGCGAAGCGCAGCATTCATGTTTTTCTTGATACCAATATAATCGACAATCAAGCCTCTGTCCTTGCCTTCATAGACACGGTTCACTCTGGAAATCGTCTGAATCAACGTGTGCTGCTGAATTGGTTTATCAATATACATTGTATCAAGGCACGGCACATCAAATCCTGTCAGCCACATATCGACCACAATCGCTATTTTAAAATTGGATTTTACATTTTTAAATTGCCTGTCCAATTCCTTCCTGTCCTCTTTTGTACCCAGCATCTTATAAAGTTCTTTACCATCGTCCTTATTTCTTGTCATGACAAGACGCACTTTCTCTATGGGCTTTAATTCTTTTTCCTCTTTCTCTGTTAATTCCACACCCTCCGGCGCTTTTCTCTTTTCTTTCCATTCAGGACGAAGCTCCGTCAAATTCAGGTAAAACGCATAGGCTATCAGTCTGTTTGCGCATACAAACATTGCCTTGCCTGCAACTGTAGAACCTTCTTCCACTCTTTTCTCATAATGTGATACAAAGTCTTTTGCTACTGCTTTTAACCTGTCAGGATCGCCAATAATTGCGTCCAGGTGAGCGACCGCTTTCTGACTTTCCTCGATCTGTTCTTCAGAGGTTCCGAGACTGGCGCATTTATCATAATATTCTTCAATCTCGCGCAGCTTGTCCTCACGCAATGTTACTTTTGCCGCCCGTCCGTCGTAAACAAGATTTACCGTTATTTCATCTTTCACCGCCTCTGTCATGGTGTATGGATGTCCGACAATATCTCCAAACACTTCCACCGTGGCATCAATGGGTGTGCCCGTAAAACCAATATAGGTTGCATTCGGTAAGGAATCATGCAGATACTTGGCAAAACCATACGTTTTATTTACGCCTTTTTCCGTAACTTTTACTTTCATATCGAGGTTAATCTGTGAGCGGTGTGCCTCGTCTGAAATGCAAATCACATTATACCTGTCTGTTAAAAGCTGAGTATCTTCCGTAAACTTCTGTATGGTAGTCAAGTACACCCCGCCGCTTGGTTTACCCTGTAATTCCTCCCGCAGTTTATCCCTTGATTCTATGCTTATGACATGATTGTCCCCAATAAACTGTTTAGACGCAGCAAATTGTTTGGAAAGCTGAGCGTCTAAATCGGTTCGATCGGTAATAATTAAAATAGTTGGACTTTTGAAATAACTGCTTTTCATAATCATGCGGGTAAGAAAAAGCATGGTATAGCTTTTCCCGCATCCGGTCGTTCCAAAATATGTACCGCCTTTACCATCGCCATATGGTTTCATATGTATTTTCACATTTTCAAACAGATTGCTGGCAGCAAAAAACTGGGGATAACGGCACACTACCTTTGTATTTTTATCTGCAGCATCAGGAAAATAGATAAAGTTCTTCACTACCGCAAGAAGTCTGTCCCGGGCAAACAGGCCATCTATCATGGTAAACAAAGAATTGATGCCGTCCATTTCCCTGTCGTCATCATGAACCTTTCTCCAGGCGTAAAAAAATTCATATGGTGTGAATAACGAGCCATATTTACTGTTTGCTCCGTCACTGATAACCACGAATGCATTGTATTTGAAAATTTCCGGAATATCTCTCTGATATCTGACTGTCAGCTGTGTGTATGCATCCATTATAGTTGTATGTTCCTGTATTGCAGTCTTAAATTCCCATACCACAAGAGGAAGTCCATTCACATAGATAATGCCATCAGGAATGCGAATCTGATAATTATATCCTTCTATTTCCAACTGGTTTACAATCTTAAAGATATTTTTTTCCGGTTCCCCATAGTCTATCAATTCGATAAATATATCTTTCTTGTCTCTATCTTCACGATTGAACACAAACCCGTCTATTATCATGGACATAATTGTCTTGTTGGATTCATACAAAGTTCCGCCTATGGTACGCAATGAGAGAATAATACTGTCAATCTCGCTTTCTGTCAGTTCATCCGAAGCATATCGGGTGCATAAATATTCTTTTAAATCGTCTACTATCAGAACTTCTGACTTTTCACGCAACAATTCGCTGCCTGTCTGATGGATATAGCCTTTATTTTGTAAAAGTTCTATGATAGATAGTTCTAATGCGTGTTCGTTAAAATTCGCCATTATGTTCACTCCTTTATTATGAAATGCTTTTCATCATTTCAATAAAATCATTTCGTTTCTTTTCCCAACGCATATCTGAAACCTTAATAGCAAATTCACTAGACATGAGATTTTTTAATTCTCCCAGCCTCTTTTTAAGCAATTCTTCTTCATCATCTAATTTCATTCCTATTTTATTTGGATTTACTGCTCCTTTAATTTCTTTGTACTCAAATCCAGGAAGAAGTATAGAGGTATATTCACTTTTCAAAACCCATGCCGCTCCCATTTCGTTCAAGCACGCAGGACTTTCATAATAGTTCTTAGAGAGCATAAAAACAACATACAACTTATAATTGTGGAATAATGATGATAAGTAATCGTATATATCCTGATTTAGGGGTATTGCATAATCAGGAATAGATGAGCAAAATAAATTATCGTCCGTCAGCCCAATATCTGCAAGAAGTTCAACAAAAGGTTCAACATATTTCAAATCCTCTGAAGAATGACTTATAAAAATCTTTGATTTAAGCATCTTTTTATCCTCCCTTTTCTCTATTTCTTTTGGATAATATTTACCAATATTTTTTTGGATAACAGACAAAGAGCCTTTTAACTTATTGAAACTCTCCCTCTCATTATAATTTTTACCATCGAACTTATGTATAACGCCGTTTGCATTAATTATATTCCAAATATATGTATCATTAGTTCTATCAAATATTTCTTGCAGTTCAAATTTAACAGCTTCCTGCCACTCAATAAATTCAGAATCATCATATATAAATTCTCCAGATGGAACACATAATCCCTCTACTGGTTCAAACTTCCTAAAACGAGTTTCAATAGTAGGCATAGCAGAAATTAGTTCCATTAAATCTTGTTTCATATAATCTCATGCTCCTTTTCAGCAAATGATAATTTAGCGGCTTGATATTGTTGCAAGAACAACCCCTTGCAACTTTTGCAGTTTTTCTATTTCAGAAAGGTTTTCTTCTTTACAATGAATTAGTTTCATAACCTTTTCGGAAAATAATTTCTGCAATTCAAGCGGTGGAATTGCTATTCCGTAAGCGTGAACATCATTTCTATTTAGTGTAGGAACAGCACTACCACCAACAAAACCATCATAATTAAGATTTTTCAGCAAATAGAACACCCAAATCGGCTCTACCTGATAAATCTGCTTTACATAGAGCGATGTGTTGTGTGTCCAACAGTTACATAAGTATAATCTCGGATTTCCAATATTTCCGCTTCGCCCCATCACAATGACAGGAGCTTCGGCAGTAAACTTATTATGATACCCAATAGTTCCAGTTGAACCTGCAACGGGATATTCACCACCAACCATTTCAATTCGAGGAAGGTCATGTCCCCTTTGAAGTTGCAATACATCGCCAACAGTACCTTGTTTCCAAAAAGAACTATCTGAATTATCAATAAAAAACTCTTGATACAACGTTTGGGCAGTCACATCTAAATTATCATTTATCTTCCGTTTAAGCTCAATCCTATCCTCTACAATCTTATACGCTTCAACAATTTTTCTTTGTTCACCAATATCAAGTACAGGAAGCTCCATCCGGCAAATATCATCCCAAGTGATTCCGCCTCTGACACTGCCATCTGTGTGCAGCCAGCAAATCCGGTCAAATTCTGCCCTGCGAAACCACATCATCAAATAATTTTCATCAAGAACATTATTATCTATAATTTCAAACATAAAATACGCCGGGGAAACAAGGGCTGGTTCATCTTCTCCATATAATGCAACCGGAAGCCTTTCATCACGACCAACATGCATGGGATTACAGGCAAATTTCCCTTTCGTTATCAATTTATATTTACTCAAATCTGTTCCAATTACATTTGCAACGGAAGGCATAAAAAATTTATCAATATTTATCCCCATCACTTTATTCGTTATGTTATCTTTATTACGTGTATCAGTCAAACGAATATAATTCCCCAAAAAGTCATAATTCGATTTCATACCCCAACTCCTTAAACACCTCTAACAAATCCGCTTTCGATTTCTCCTCCGCAATCAGCAGTTCCTTTAACTCCGCTTGCAGCGTTTTCATCTTCGTATCAAAATCAATCGTTTCATCCCGATTCACAAACTCAATGTATCTGCTGGGCACAAGCGTAAATCCTTTTTCTGCCACTTCATCATATCCCGCAGAATAGCAAAATTCCGGTATATTCTCATATGTATCTTCATACCCTATCTGCTGCCAGTTATGATAGGTTTCAACGACTTTTGCCCTGTCTGCCTCTGTCAACTCTATGTATTTCTTTTCATATGGGCTTCCTATCTGCCGCAAATCCATAAAAAGTATTTCCTTTTCCCGATTGCGGTAATGTTTCTCCATCCCGTTCATATCCACGGTACGCTCTTTTTTATTCTTATTGAGAATCCACAAAGTTACACTGATATCCGTCGTATAAAAAAGATTCCTTGGCAAAATCAGAATTGCCTCCACCAAATCATTTTCAATCAGCCTTTGTCTGATTTTTAACTCTGTTCCATCATCAGACAATGCGCCATTGGCGAGCAAAAAGCCTGCCGCTCCGTTTTGCGACATTTTTGATACAATATTCAATATCCATCCATAATTGGCATTGCTTGTGGGCGGTACTTCGTATCCATTCCATCTTGCATCATCTGTCAATTCATCAGCGGCACGCCATTCTTTTTGATTAAACGGCGGATTCGCCATGATATAGTCTGCTTTTAAATCTTTATGCTGATCATTTGTAAAGGTATTCGCTGCCATTTCTCCAAGATTCGCTGATATTCCCCGAATTGCCAGATTCATTTTCGCCAGCTTATAAGTTGTATTTGTATACTCCTGCCCATATATGGAAACCTTCTTTTTATTCCCATGATGGGCTTCAATAAACTTTATGGACTGTACAAACATACCTCCCGAACCGCAGCACGGATCATATAATGTTCCATCGTAGGGCTCGATCAACTCTGCAATTAAATTTACAATCGTTTTAGGCGTATAGAATTCGCCTTTCCCTTTTCCCTCTGCAATCGCAAATTTACTCAGGAAATATTCGTACATACGGCCGATAATATCATTCTCTTTATCCTTTGCAGTATCAATCTTATTGATTTCATCCAGCAACGACGCCAGTTTAACCGTATCAATCTGTAAGCGGGAATAATAGTTATCCGGCAAAGCGCCTTTTAAAACAGGATTTGTTTTCTCGATTGTAAAAAGCGCTGTATCTATCTTTAAAGCAATGTCGTCCTGCTTGGCATTCTCCATAATATAAGCCCATCTGCTTTCTTGCGGCAGATAGAACACATTATCTTTTGTATAGAATGCAATATTATCCGCAAATTTCTCCATACCGTCTGCAATAATCCTCGCTCTCTGAGCCTCAAATTTATCACTTGCAAACTTTAGGAAAAACAAACTTAATACCACATGCTTATATTCGGACGGCTCTACCGAGCCCCGCAATTTGTCTGCGGATTTCCATAAAGTCTCCTCCATAGAAATTTCTTTCTTCTTCGCTTTTGCTGCCACTTCTATATCCTCCTCAATCTTTGGAAAATTCCAAACTATTACTCCATTTCTACAAAGATGACTTACTTTCATTCACCTTGTATTTTCCATTATGTTTGTGCTTTTCCTCACACCTTTTCCCTCCAAATGCATTTCATATTATATCACTATATCGCTGTATTTTCCATTATGTTTGTGCTTTTCATCACACCTTTACCGCCTTTTCACACAATCCCAGACATCATGCTATTTACTTCCCGCAAAACTAACTTTTATCCCTGTAATAAAAGAGCATGGCCAGCGCCACGCTGCTTCGAACCAAAGACCAAAAGACAAGCATTATGGAATCCCTCTCATTCACTCATACTTGTTTCCAAACTGCAATAATGCTGATGTAATTCATATATTTTTTTCTGTATTAGTTTTATTAATTCCAATGGTTCTAACACAGTGGCGTTGTTCCCAAATGGCAATATATAATCGGCAACCCATTCTAAAGCAGCATGATTTATTTCCATGTCGATGATCCCGCCGCCCGTTGGAACTGTTTTTAATCCCCTTGCAAGTAAACATTCGCTTTCACAGCGTTTAACGCCTATATCTGTCAATTGGATTTTCATATGGTAATCATTCTTAACCTCTGTGTTTTCAAGATATTCCTGAATAGACGCAGGAATAGGGTATTTCCCTTTTGGATAAGGCTTTTCCTCTATGATTTCTTTCATACGGTCAACCCGGAACACTCTGATTTGATTTGCCGCTGTACAATAGGCGGGGCAATACCAAAGCCCATTCATAGCATATAAGCCGATAGGTATAATTGTGCGTGTACTTTCAGAATATGTTGACGAATACCGTATTGTTGCGGCATGACGGTTTATTGTAATAAGAAACATTGATTTAAGTAATGGCGAATCGCAATGTCTGTCTGGAATCCAAAATACTACTTTATTTTGAATCTGGGTGATACTGTTTTGTACATCTAACGGCAGACAATTCAAAAATTTTTTTAAAACGGATATGGTTTCTTGCTCAAACGGCAAGTCACGGTGATATTGCAAGGCTTGACAGGCAAAGAAAATAGCTTTTGCTTCGCTTTCTGAAAAAGCAATAGGCGGCAAAATGCGTTCTTTTAAAAGATGATACCCACCCGCCGCCCCAACTTCGGAGTAAAGGGGAAAACCAGCTTGTTCCAGTTCTTGCAAGTCACGCAGTATCGTTCTTTTTGATACGGAAAATTCATTTGCCAATTCGCCTACCGTAAAATCCTTTTTTGCATTTATTGTTATCATCATTTCGATCAGCCGTTCTGTTTTTGACATTTTTGAACTCCTTTCCGAATAGTGACAGCCCTTGTCACTATTCTATGATAAACTATCCATGTCCCAAATGCAATATGGCGCACTCTGCTGCCAGTCCGGGGAGGGTATTTACAAAGGCGCAAATTTTTGAAGCCGTATGGAGCATGGAACGTGAAAGTTGCCAGTCAAGCGTTGCCAATGTAATTTGCAGCTTACGAAAAATGTAAAGGAGAAAATCGTATGGAAAAACTGATGTACATGATGATGATTGAGAAAAGCAAGACCTATAATAAAATGACAAAACAGGTAGTTATGGAACACGTTGAGAACATAAGAAAGCTGGACGATGCGGGAAAGCTGGAAATCTGCGGTGTCTTTAAAGGTTATCCGGGAATGGCTGGTATGTATATCCTGAAAACAGAGAGCCGTGAAGAAGCAGAAGAAATTTGCAAAGCAGAACCGCTGGTTATGGGAGGATATGCAACCTACAAATTAGTTGGTTTGCAGATTGCAGACCGGGAAAATAATTACTTGCTGTAATTGGGAATAGGAACAACACTGGGGCAAACAAAATCCAGCTTACATGGAAACTGCATAACCGCCGCTGCATGGAACGGCAGAAAAACGGATTGGGGAACTCTCCGTTATCTTCAAGCGGCTTATGAGCACAGTCTGACCGGCGCATATCGGACGAGCATTTCACGGAGCCTTCGGCAGACTATGAAGCCGGGCAAAAGGAACTCCCCCCTACCCTGTTCTTAACTTGACCCACAAGTAATCATGGATATTTATCTGTTCCCATGCTATACTAAAGAAAAAGGGGCGATCCAAATGACGGCTGAATGCAGGAATTGGCA
>NZ_JBQIOP010000039.1:0-38418 GCF_056822245.1 Petralouisia sp.
TATTAGAATTAATTTTCCAGAACAATACCGGATGTCCTTTACCCCCTGGATGGGTGTAAAGCTATCCGGTATTGCTTTTTCTTAAGTTAATGACATTGCGAATTTACAAGGGATTTCCGGATTCTTCTGTGCAGGATTTCTGCTGAAACCCAGATACTTTTTACTCTGCTTTCAGGGCTTTGGGCTGGTCAATATCAATCCCCGACATCAGCCAGTCAAACTCCCGCCAGGAAAGATTCCGGACCTCTGACTGCTTCCTGGGCCATTGATAGCCGCCGCGGACAGATAACCGCTTATAGATTAGAGCGAAGCCGTCCGGTTCCCAGAACAAGGCTTTGATCCTGTCCCGTCTTCTTCCGCAGAAAAGAAAGAGAGCACTGGACGACGGATCCATCTTAAGCTGGTCTTCGATAACGGCGCAGAGTCCATCAATGGATTTTCGCATATCGGTATAGCCGCAGACAATGTAGATCTTTTCAAGTCCGGAGATGTCGCCTAACATGGGAGTTCCTCAAGCAGGCGGAATGTCCTGGTAAGCAGGGCCGGATCCGCATCATTGCTGATACGGATTGTGATATCCTTCATATCAACTTCAATCGTATGTAAATTGTCAAGATACGAGTTCTGCATCTGTGATGCTGTATATTGTTCCGAAATGTGATCCGGCACAATGTCAATGGGGACCACGTCCTGTTTCGGGCGGGGAACCTCAAGATGACCGTAATTCGCTGGTGGGATCTGATCCGCTGCTGCTTTCCGACAGCGGCTGACCCAGTTGTAAAAAGTGCTTACTGCAATGTCGTTCTCACGACACCAGTCAGCATCAGTCATGCCGCTCTGGCGGCATTCATTGATAAGCCTGATCTGTTCCGCCATCGGGACACGGGTTCTGCGAGTACCTGCCATAACCTATCCTCCATAATTGTAGTGAAATAGTCTAAATATCTATCGACTACAATTATAGGTGATACTTGGGGAGCAGGAAATCCGCAGGAATATTTGGCGCTTACGTTTTAGGTTTCCATTTGCTCAATAAATGGGAATTTCAGCTGCACTATCAATCCCATACAATGGCAAAACAATGAAAACCATCAGGAACAGGCGGTCTACAGGAAAACAGGGAATCAATCGCAGATGCCGCCCATTCCTCTGCCCCTCCCGAACACAGCCATCTGCATTTTGCAAGTGTTTCCAATTCTGATGCTGAAAGAGAGGTACATATTATAGGCGATTCTCCCGCAAGAACCAATACCTCTTTTCCATTATATTCTGTGATTTCCGTATCATTGTGCAGTTCAATACGAATCCATGCGATGTCTGGCCTTTTCTCAAGTTCCCGCATCAGTTCCCATATTTCAGCAATGGAAGGGCGTCCAAAGCCACAGTCATTTGGCGCAATGGAATCTTCCTCCGTATTTCCCTCAAAAAATTCGTCAAGTGTCAAAAGAGGCAGGCGGCCATCATTTTCCTCCGTTAGCTTTTTAAAGGTATTTAGCTCTATCATGGTCTTTTTCTCCTCTAATCCCAATTTATCAGTTAGTTTATGGGTTCAAAGTATAACACGTTTTCCCGCTGAAAACAAGCCGCACTCCACGTCCGTTCCGACCTCTGTTCTGCAACTTTGTCGAACAGATTAATAAATCTTAGTTAATATCAATCATCAATACTGTAAATATATACAAGATATACCGCAAGGGAGGGTGAAAGTGAAAGGAGGATATGGAACTATGAAACTTCCACGATACGGGCAGGAAACATTTAATGGAATTATGTGTGCGGATGTGGTAGGATAACAGTATTGGATATTATTGATAAAAGGCATGGGTTAAGTATGCGAAAATACTATGTTGACAATATACGTTGGATTGTCATTTTACTTCTTGTTCCCTACCATGCAGCAATGGCATGGAATGTATGGGGAGAACCAAATTACATTTATTTTGAAAGCAATAAAATAATTAGCAGCATTGTGGTATTTTTTAGCCCGTATTTTATGCCGCTCATGTTTTTCATTGCAGGCATTTCCACAAGATTTGCGCTGCAAAAGCGCACAATCAGGCAATATGTGTTGGAAAGGGCTAAAAAATTACTGATACCATTTATTTTTGGGACAGTGCTAATTCTGTTCCTTATTTCGCTCATTGCGGTTGGAATTATCTTATTGCAAAGAAAAATAATGCATCTAAAAGAGACTGCTATACCGTTTGTACTGATTTTTCTTTGGGGGTTACCATTACCATTTTTTAGCGGAGTGCTTTCGATAGGCGGAAAAAGCCTTGCAGAATATACTTACATTTTTCTTGTTGGTTACTATATTTTCTCAAATGATGATGTAATCAACGAAGTAGAAAAATGGAAATGGATTTTCTTGTGTATCGGTATAACTGCAACGGTTTTCAATGTATATATGTTTATTTGGTCAGATACACAGCAAACATTGTTAAATACGGTTGCGAAATATGCATCGGAGTGGTTTATGGTTAGTTCCATGTTAGGGATTGGAAAAGGGTATTTGAATTTTAATGGGAAAATATCAAAATTTATGTCAAAAAGGTCATATACTTTTTATATTTTTCATTTTATTTGGGTGGTATTGTTCCAATATCTTTTATTTCATGTATGTAATGGCAATATAATTTTACTATATGTTTTACCAGTGTTTTTTGCGTATGGGGCAACATTGCTATGTTGTGAGGTTTGTAACAGAGTTTCTTTGAAGTAAAACGGAGTACCTTGTTGCCAAGGATAGACGGAAAATGTATCATGCTAGATGAACTTTTTGTAAAATGGAGTGGTAAGATGGTAATAGAATTAAAGTATTCCGGCACAAACACATATCTTATCCGGGGAACGAATGGCAGCATCCTTTTTGATACCGGATGGGCAGGTTCTTTCCCGCAGTTCTGCAGGGCGCTTGGAGAGGCAGGGGCGACAGTTCAGGAAGTCCGTTACCTGTTTATTTCCCATTTTCATCCTGACCACATGGGAATCGCGCAAGAGATTGCCAGCTGCGGTGTGAGGATTGTGGCGGCTGACGTGCAGCGGGCGTACATCCATGATGCGGATAAGATATTTGCAAAAGAGGGGAAGCGCCTATATGTACCAATTGTAGATGAGGATGTCCGCATTATTTCCTGCGGGGAGAGCCGTCCGCTTTTGGAGAGATGCGGGATTGCAGGGGAAGTGGTGTATACGCCGGGACACAGCGAGGACAGTATTTCTTTATGCCTGGATGAAGGGGTGTTGTTTGTAGGCGACCTCAATCCTCTGTATGAATTGGAGATTCATAGAGGGACGCAGATTGGGGATAGTTGGGACAAATTGCTGGCGCGAAACCCCGTCAAAGTGTACTACGGCCATGCGGAGGTAGCGGAGTTAAGCAGGGGGCGGAGGATGCCGAAAAAAGAATCCGTGAATTCCAGAGATACTTTCCGGCTTGTAAAAAAGATTATGAAATATATAGATAAAGGTTATACGCTGGAGGACGTTGGTCGGGCAACAGGCGCGGACAAAGCATTTGTGGAGGATGTGGCGAGAATGTTCCTGACACATCAGAATATAAGTGTACAGGGAATTTTGGACAGGATTGAGATTAAGGGGAAATAGTCGGTGTGCAGAAATGAATGATTGTCAGAATAAACCACACATTAGGTAAGAACACTGATGTCCTAATGATAATTCTCTTAACAGGGGGATTTATGATTCCAATTTTATTCATTTTACCGTATTGGCCGTCTTTATTTGCAGGTGAAACGGTTTATGGCGTAATTGGCGCCATAAACCTAACCTTTATTTCTGTTATTTTTCATTCCTCACAATTTGCTTTAAAAGCATTTGGGCAGCCAGCGGCCTCCATTCGGATTGAAGCGAGTGCAGCCACAGCTATTGTATTGGCTTTTGCGGCTGCATTGGTTTTTATTATCGGCAGAAAGAAGTTAACGAGGACTGATAAACCATGGATGGGTGTGCTGCCTGGTATGCGGCGGTAAAACACCCAATTAAATTCGAGAAGGATTTGCCATAAAAGATTTATCTCCTCTGATATTTCCATAGTCCAGTCCCTAATCTCAGTATTAGAGGATTCCCTTGTCGCGGCAGAGCGCTTCTATACTTCTGTCATAGGTGGCTTCCGCCTCTTTGGAAAAGAAACATCCAGGCACGCCTTCGTCATGGTCTCTGTGGTGTGCTACGCATTCGCAGCACTTTCCATGCCTTGGGCAGTCATATGTACAAGGGCATGGTCTGTTATTGTCACAATTAGCCAAAATTATATTCCTCCTTTGAAATATTGAGGCTGGTTGCCTGCCAGCTTCTTTTTATATATTACAATAAAAAAGCAAAAAATTCTCGTTTTGGGATAATTTATGCTTTTTTGGGTACGGTTTTGCTTCTTAAGAAAATAATTGACAGAACCATTCCGGCATGATAGATTTGAGGCGCAGAATGATTTAAAAATGTAAAGGCGGTATAGGTCATATGAAACAGGTTTATAAGCTTAATACAAAAATGCTGGAGGATTCAGAAAATTTTTGCAATTTTTATGAGAAATTATCGGCGAAACGTCGGCAAAAGATAGACGGTTACCGGATGGAAAAGGATAAGTTGCTGTCACTTGGAGCAGGAATTTTAATTGACAAAGGTTTGGAAACTTTCGGGCTTCGTGAGGCAAATGTAAGAATTGCAGAAGGAACGTATGGAAAGCCGTATTTCCCTGATTATCCAGATATTCACTTTAACGTTTCCCATTCAGAAAAAATGGTGATTGCTGTATTTGCAGATGTAGAAGTAGGATGCGATATTGAATATGTAGATTCGGTTGATTTGAATCTTGCAGAAAGATTTTTCTGCAAGCCTGAATATGAGTTTATTATGGGACATCTGGAGCAGGAGAGGAAAGAAGCTTTTTACCGCATTTGGACGATAAAGGAAAGCTTTATGAAAGCAGTTGGGAGCGGGATGATGCTTCCTCTGGATAAATTTTGTATAAAGATTGGGGGGAATATACAGGTGGAACAGCACTATAATAATGAAGAGTATGGGATAGAGGATTGGAAAGAGGGGGAATACCATGCGGCATTGTGCTGGAACAGGGGAAAGAAGGTGAGGGTCCGGAAAGCATATATGGATTTCTGACCTGCTGCTCTATGGTCTGTAACAATATCTGCCCTGCTGACTTAGAGTTGTCCGGCAGCCTGCCGAAAGGTAAGGGTATTGGTATCTCCAGTATCCTTGCCATTTGCCAAAAATATGACGGCAATCTGGAGTACAAAATAAATAGTTCCATTGCAAATTGTACCTCTAAAAGTGCAATATGTTCCAAACTACTAGGCAAGACACAGGCTTTTAGTTATAATCTATAAAGTAAGTAATTTTTATCTGAACCCATATTTTTAAAGTGAAAAGACAGCCTCCTGGGAAACTGGGGGCTGTTTTGGTGAAAGGCTTTCCCTTCTTAAGCAGGGAGCATATATCCGGTGTCAGCCAAATATGCAAAAAAGCAGCCAAATGTAACAAAATTAGTAGTATATAAGTATCTATTATAATAAAAAATATGAGTTTCTAAAATGGCGCAATAAATAATTATAAGAGAGAAAAATTATATGTTAGGCGGTTCTGTATATATAGCATTTATTCGGTTTGCAATTAGCCTTGCAGGGGTAATTCTATTATTTTCCAGGATAAGTGAATCCCGGTTTGGCAGGAAAAAAACAATCATTTATTATGGATGTTTCAGTGTGGTGGCGCTTATATTGGCATCTGCCTGGTATGTGGCGGATTGGAAAAGCTGTGTGCGTGGCGTGGCATTTGCAATGTATGCATGTTTTGCAGTATTTGCTGCAATTATAAGCAGTGATTCTGTGTATTTGTCTATTTATAAGCTTGCATTGACTTTCTACCTGCTGGCGGTTTTTCTGGTTGGCGGACTGGAAGCTGCCATAATTTTCTTTGACAGTAATGTATGGGCGGACATCATCACACGTGTGATATTGATTCTGCTTATGGCTGTCGTTATAGAAAAAAAACTGAGAAGCATCATCCGGGGATTTGGTGATTATGTAGAGAAAGAGGTAGATAAATTCAGTGTTGCCGTTATGATTATCAGTATTCTTTTGGGAATCGGGTTTATTTTAAACCCGGATATTAACGTTACGGGCCCATACCGTATTTATCAGGTTGCCGTGAACTTTATCCTGACAGGCACCTTGCATCTCCTTGTTTTCCGGCTTTACTTCCATATTGGCATTGAGAGAGAATATGAGAGGGACAATCAACTCATACAGATGAACCACAGGCTTTTGGAGCGTCAGATGGAAATTCTGGAAGAATCCGTGGAATCAGGAAGGAGGATACGGCATGACGTAAGGCATCATAATGCGGTAATAGCGGAATATGTACGCAATCTGCAGAACGGGGAGCTGCTGCAATATCTAAAGGAGTATGACAGGGGAATAGACCAAGGCACGGTGGAAATGATATGTGCGAATACGGCAGTCAATAATATCCTTTCAGCGTATACCAGAAAAGCCAGGAGTGAGCAGATTAAAGTTACCCTTGACATTGAGATTAGCAGGAAATTGACGATACCCAATATTGATCTTGTAGTAATACTTGCGAATGCTTATGAAAATGCGATTTACGCCTGCATGGAAGTGAAGAAGGATTCAGATGAAAGAGAATGCCTGATTCATTTGGTGATGAAAAAAAGAAAAAATAAACTGATTATTTTCTGCAGCAATACATGCAGGAGGAAGGCCGAATTAAAGGATGGGCAGCAGAACACGGAATTTACAGGCGGAATCGGGGTATCGAGCATTATTAAGACGGCAGAAAAGTATGGCGGCGACTATGATTTTAGAACTGAGAACGGAGTGTTTGTGCTGCGGCTGATTCTGAATATTCCGCCAGACTTATCGGGGGAAGGGATGTGGAAAGATTGTACTCGATAGCATTGTGCGATGATGAAGAAAGAGAGCTTGACTTGATTGAAAATTTTCTGGCAAGCTATCAGGACAGAAAACAAGAATTGGAATACAAAACGGAGAGGTTTTCCAGTGCGGAGACGTTGCTGAGGCGGGTCAGGGAGGATGGGTATATACCAGATATTTTGCTGCTGGATATATTTATGTCCGGGAAGAACGGCATGGAAGCCGCAGAGGAAGTGCGGATACTGGGATTGGACATGCCGATTGTATTCCTTACCACGTCAACGGAATATGCCTTAAAAGCCTATGGGGTGGACGCAATACAGTATCTTGTGAAACCCCTTGACAGCAAGAGATTTTTTCATGCCATGGATTCTGCAATGGGGCAGATTGGTAAGGGCAGGAAAAACCAGATTGTAATGAAAGTAGCCGGGGGAATCCGGCAAATCCAGCCCAATGATATCATTTACTGCGAATCCCAGAAAAATTATCAGATGCTTTATCTGTCAGCCGGGGAGTACAGAGTCCGCATGACGACAGGAAAACTATGGGAAATGTTGGAAGAATTTTGTCAGTTCGGCAGGTGCGGGCGCTCTTATATCCTGAACATGGATCATATTGTTTCTGTGGAGCGTGAAAAGATTATGATGGATAATGGGTACACGATTTACATACCGCGGAATAAAGCAGCGGAATTTAGGAAAGTTTATTTTGCCTATTATTTTGATTTCCGGGATGGGAAGGCATAATAGGCGGTTCAATAGTCTGCAGCAGAACTATAAAAGTTAAGAAAAGATTCTCTTGCCCCCCTTTGGGCAGGGGGATCTTTTTTATCCCTCTAAATTTGCTTCTTGTCCCATTTTGTAGAATTTCCATAAGGCAAACATTATAATAAATTCACATAGTGTTTTGCAATAAGGAGGAATGAGGGATATGCTGGGAGGTTCTTTTTGGATTGCATTATTGCGTAATGCCATTAGTACAGGATTAATGCTGACATTTTTTTTCATGCTGGACCGGCCGAGGTTCTCCATGAAGAAAACAGCCTGGTGTTACATTTTATTCGGCGTTTCTATGGTTACTTCTTATAGTGTCTGGTATCTGGCGGCAAACAGCAGTTTTGTCCGTTTTGCTGCGCTGTCAGCACTCCCTGCCATTGGGATTTTCTGCAGTATCATGAGCAGCGAGGTTTTATATTTGTCTTTATATAAGATGGCATTGGCATTTTATTTATTTTCAGTATGTACCTTTTGCGGCGTGGATGTGGCGCGCTGGTGGTTTGGAGGTAATCTATGGATAGATATTCTTGTACGTTTTGTCTGTTTTGTGCTAATTCTTATTTTTACTTGGTTTAAGTTCCGGAAGCAGTTTTTGGGCGGTGTGGATTTTTTGCTCCAGGAAATGGATCTGTTCAGCGCAGCGGCTCTTTTCGTGTCAGTCATGCTGGGCGCAATTATGGCCTATTGGCCCAATTTACAAGGGTTTTCTGTTTTTAATATGGTGCGTGCATTTTTGATTTTGTTTATGGCGGGAACCCTCCAGTATGCAATCCTCCACCTGTATATCCACTTAGGGCAGGAACATTATTATCAGGCAGAGAAGGAGCTGCTTGAGGTAAATGAACAGCTTTTGCACCAGCAGATGGATCTTATGAAAGAATCAAAAATAGAGGCGGCGAGGATTCGCCATGATGTGCGCCACCATACCCTTTTGATTCGGGAATATGTTCAAAAAAGGGAGTATGATCAGCTTCTTGCGTATCTTACCCAGTATGACGAGGACGTGGAAAAATGGAAAGTAAAGGATATCAGCAGGAATCTGGCGGTAAACAGTATCTTGTTGGCATATGCGAAAAAGGCACGGAGGCAGAATATTCAGGTGGCTATGGATATTAGGCTGGGAGAGAACCTTCCGATCCGGGATATTGACTGGATCGCCATCCTGGCAAATATGTTTGAGAATGCGATCCATGGGTGTATTGGTTCCGGGCAGCCGCAGCAGGTGATAGACATTTATATATCACAGAAAAAAAACAAGGTGATTATCCAGTGCCAGAATACAAGCAGTAAAGAGGTGATTTTCCGGAAAGGGCTGCCGCAGTCGGATAAAGGCGGCGGCATGGGCGTGGCCAGTATTATAAAGGCGGTTTCCCGCTATGAAGGTGAAACAGATTTTTCTGTGCAGGATGGAATGTTTATAACAAGAATCCTGCTTAATCTTACTTAGAAGAATATATATCGGGGAAAGGATTAAAATGATGAATGCCATTTTTTCAAAGGAAGAAGTAAATACAGGAAGACAAAGGGAATTCGATTATCTGAAAGGGATTTTCATGCTGTTTATATACCTGATCCATGCGTTTCAGGCAACCTTATCTACAGAGGATTCCATTAGCCGGTGGATTTATTCGTTCGCAACGATGTCCGGGGCGGCTATTTTTATTTTTGTTATGGGAATTGGAACTGTTTACAGCAGGCATGGGGAGCCGGCAGATTTTGCCAAGAGCGGCGTTCGCATGGTGATTTACCAGTATCTGAATAATCTGGCTTATGTAGCGGCTTTGATAGTGCCTTATCCTTTCGTTTCAGAAAGATTGGTGGGGAACGAAACGGAGAATTTAAAGCTGCTGATAAAGATGTACATGCAATATACGAATATCTTTTTTATTACTGGAATTATTTACTTGGTGTTGGCGCTGCTTAAGAAATTCAATCTGAATACCGCATGGTATGTGGTTATTGGCGCAGCAGCCAGCATAGCGGCGCCATTTATTTATGGCATACCTGTAAATGTGCCGGTAGTCGGCTATATTGTGAAGCTGCTGATTGGAGAAGCGGATTTTGTTTCTTTTACGCCGCTTTATTTTCTGTCTTATGCGCTGCTGGGAGTTGCTTTCGGTAAAATGATAAGACATGTGAAAGATAAAGCAGGATTTTACAGAATGTTTTCTATTCCCGCTATTGCAATTGTGGCTGTATGGTGGGGAATGGTATTTAGAGATTATGGTTCGGATCTGTCAGAAATGCACGCCGTTCTCAGTGATGCATATACGCATCCGGATTTTTGGCATGTGATAGCAAGTTTGTCGCATATATTCTTATTTGCTGCAATTATTTTCTTTATTGAAGAAATCCGCAGAAAAGATAACAAGTTATGTGAACCGAAGAATCCTGCTGCAAGGCAGCTTCTGTATTACAGCCAACATATATCGAAATATTATGCCCTGCATGTACTGGTATATTTTGTTGCCCTTGGATTAAACAGTTATCAGAGCTTTCAGGGTTATCAATGCTGGCTCCTGGCATTATTGTCAATTGTGGTTACGGAGCTTATGGTAAGAGGATTTAACTATTTGTCAGAAAAATGTTTTAATTAAAATTTATATAATTTAGGAGGAAAAAGAATGAATTTTTTGGATGAGTTTCAGTATGTAGTGCGCACATACCCGCAAAAGACGGCGTTAGCGGACTGCAATGGGGAGCGGACGACAACGTATGGAGAGCTTGAAGCCTTAAGCCGCAGGATTGCCGCTAAGCTTTTGAAGTCAGGGGTAATGTCAGACAAAGCCGTCATGGTCTGCATGGGCAGGAAGATGGAGTATATTGCGGCGGAACTGGGCATTCTAATGGCCGGCGGCGCGTTTGTCCCGGCGCTGCCGGAATACCCCGAGGAACGGCTTTCTTATATCAAAGAGGACTGCAAGGCGGTGGCAGTGATTGATGATGGCTGGATGTCAGATATTGGGACGTATGAACCTATTCAGCCGGTAGCAAGGGAGGATAGCAGCCGCGCCATGCTTATCTATACCTCTGGCTCTACTGGACGCCCCAAGGGGATTGTACATACTATGGCCAGCCTTACGCAAGGGGTCTGGCGGAATAGGAGCGTTATGAATGTGGATGAAAAGGATGTGCAGGCAGCGGGAGCTCCCATGTCTTTCGTTGTTTTAATCTTAGAGTATTTTGCTGTTCTTTCCCGTGGCGGCTGTTCCCATATCCTGCCGGAAGAGACAAGGAAAGATGTGCGGCTTTTGGAGGATTATTTTGCCGCAAAAGGCATTACCTGCGCATTTATCAGCCCACAGATACTGCGGCTGTTTAAAAATAAGAGCCGTACCTTGAAAAAAGTGTCCACCGGAAGCGAACGTGTTTCCATGCTGGCAGGGGATGGTTATGAGCTGTATAACTGCTATGGCTCCAGTGAGACCGCAGCGACGGCCTTAAGCTATAAAGTTGAGGGGCCTATGGAAAACACGCCCATTGGCAAGCCGCTGGAGGGATTCGAAATTTTCCTGCTGGATGAGGACGGAAAAGAAGTTGCGGATGGAGAAGAGGGCGAAATCTGCATCAAGGGCATCCTTGCCGAGTCTTACCTTAATTTAGAGGAGCAGAGCGCAAAGACATTTATGAGACAGGAGAATGGCAGCATTCTTTTGCATACCGGAGATATGGGTCGCAGGATGCCGGACGGCAATTACGTCTATGTCAACCGCAAGGACTGGATGGTAAAAATCAATGGCCAGCGCGTGGAATCCGGGGAGATTGAATTGCGCATTTCGTCTATGCCAGAAGTGGAAGGTGCAGTTGTAAAGGCTTTTGAAGATGAAAATGGGCAGAATTACCTCTGTGCATACTATGTGTCAGCAGAAGAAATAAAGGTGGAGCAGCTTCGTGCCTATCTGAAAGAGACCCTTCCTGATTATATGATTCCCCGTTTCTTTAAACGATTGGACAGCCTGCCCAAGAATGTGAATGGCAAGTTGGACCGTACGGTATTGCTGCCACCAGGGTTAGACGAATATAAGACAACGTATAAAGAGCCGAAGAGCCACTGTGAAAAACGCATCTGCCAAGGCTTTGAAGAAGTTCTGCACTGCGGCAGGGTCGGTGTGGATGACGATTTCTTTAAACTGGGCGGAGATTCTATCAATGTTTTAAAACTTGCAGAATTCCTCAGTGATATAGAATTAGCGCCAGAACTGGTACTGATTGGCAGAGTGCCTGCAAGAATTGCGGCGCTTTTAGAAGAGAAACAGGAAGATAAGTTGGAGAAGCATTCTAAAAAGCGGGAGGAATATGTCCTTACTGATTCCCAGATTGGCGTTTACTTAGAATGTGTCAATGACCCACAATCGACAATGTACAATATTCCTATGTGCTGTGAGCTTCCATCTACTATTGATGTGGATAAATTTAAGGATGCTGTGAAAAAGGCAGTATCCATGCATCCATCTTTTGGCGTGAACATTGCCTTGAACAAGGGAACACCGGTGATGCGCCTGCATCCTGAATATCTGAGAGCAGATGTCAGCCAGTGGGAAACAGAGGATATCGAAGCCGTCAAAAGGACATTTGTGCGCCCATTCCGGTTAGAAGGAGAGCCGCTATACCGCATGGCACTGTACCGTTGTGGCAGCAAATGTTATTTCCTGTTTGACGTGCACCACATTATTTTTGACGGCACATCTGTTAAGGTATTTCTTGATGAAATTTCTAAGCTTTACCAGGGAGAGGAGCCGGAATCTGAGGAAATTTCCCTGATGGATTTCTCTGTTTATGAGGAATCTCTCAAAGATACTGCCAAATATCAGAAAGCACGGGAATTTTTTGCGGGCAAATTTGCAGGTGAAGATATTGGTGAAGCATTAATAAAAGATTATAAGAAAAAGACGATAACACCTGCCAGCAATGAAGTTAGAATTTCTCTAGGCGAGGAATTGTCGTCCATGGCAGTGGAGCAATTTGTACGCCAGAAAGGAATTTCTGAAAATACAATGTTTCTGGGGGCATTTTCCTATACGTTGGGAAAATTCAGCGGGGAAAATAAGAGCCTGTTTTGTACGGTGAATAACGGCAGGCATACGGTGAATATGGCAAATTCTACGGGAATGTTCGTGCGTACCCTGCCAATTTGCCATTCCTGGGAGGAAAGTGCGTCTGTGGAACAATATCTGCAAAACTTCCAGAAAGACTTCTATGAGGTGATGGGTCATGACTGTATTTCCTTTGCTGAGCTGGCGAAAGATTACGGTATTGCCTCAGATATTCTTTTTGTCTACCAAGGAGAAATGTTTCAGGGCTTGTCAGTGGATGGCGGAACGTATGCAGCAGTGCCGCTTGCTACCGGCGATGTGCAAGCGGATGTCTCCGTGATGGTGATGAAGCAAGGGGGAGGATATGAGATTTCCCTGGAGTACCGCACAGATTTATATTGTGAGGAGACGGCACGCGGTTTACTTAATATGCTGCTGCAAGTTTTAAAAGGGATGTTAGCCAGCCAAAGCCTTGCACAAATTGCCCTTACGTCTGAACTGGATATACAGATTTTAGATCGTTTTAACGAGACGGAAGTTTCCTATGACCGCAGTAAAACGGTGATTGATTTGTTCCGGGCACAGGCGAGAAAGACGCCAGATCACACAGCCCTTGTCTACACGGATAGAAGCTATACTTATGCCCAGGTGGATGAAATGTCAGACCGTCTTGCCGCCTATATTGCAGGGCTTGGCATTGGCCGGGAAGAAGTGGTATCTGTGCTGATTCCCAGATGTGAATACATGGCGATTGCTTCGATTGGCGTTTCTAAGTCCGGTGCGGCATATCAGCCTTTAGACCCTTCCTATCCGAAAGAGCGGTTAGCATTTATGATGGAGGATTCTGCAGCAAAGCTTCTGATTGCTGAGGAGGAGCTTTTGCCGTTGGTACCCCAGTGGCAGGGCAAAGTTTTACTGACAAAGGATATTCCAGGTCTACCCAAGGCAGACAAACTCCCAGAGCCGCCAAAACCCGAGGATTTGTTTATCCTGCTCTACACCTCAGGTTCAACAGGCGTGCCCAAGGGCTGTATGCTTGAGCATCGAAATATTACAGCGTTCTGCGACAGCTATCGCAGGAACTATGAATTGACAGAAGATAGCTGTGTGGCAGCCTATGCAAGTTATGGATTTGACGCCAATATGATGGATATGTACCCCACGCTGACGTCCGGTGCGGTGCTTCATATTATAGATGAATCGATACGTTTAGACTTAAATGCATTGCATGAGTATTTTGAGGAACATGGAATTACCAACGCATTTATGACCACCCAGATTGGACGGGCCTTTGCTACCAGCATGCTTTCTGGTGCGGCACGTTCCGGCAATGGAGCGGATGAAAAGAATACCCATTTGAAATATCTGCTGATGGGCGGAGAAGCGTTGACGCCATTTGCGCCTTGCGGCAGCACCCATTACCTGAATGTGTATGGGCCTACAGAATGTACGATATTAACAACTACCTACCCATTTGAGAAATACGAGGAGGATTTGCCTATCGGCAAGCCTTTGCCAAATGTGAAACTATATATTGTGGATAAGCAGGGCAGAAGGGTTCCAGTTGGCGTGCCAGGAGAATTGTGCATCTCTGGCATCCATGTATCTCGGGGTTACCTGAACCGTCCAGAGAAAACGGCGGAAGTATATGGTGACAATCCGTATAGCGATTTGCCGGAATATAGCAGGATTTATCATACTGGCGACATTGTACGTTATCTGCCAGATGGAAACATCCAGTTCATTGGAAGACGGGATGGTCAGGTGAAGATCCGTGGCTTCCGTATCGAGTTGACTGAGGTAGAAGAGATTATCCGTCGTTACCCAGGCATTAAAGATGCTACGGTGGCAGCTTTTGACGAGCCATCCGGTGGGAAATACATCGCCGCTTATGTGGTTTCCGACCAAGAAGTTGATGTGGATGGGATGAATGCATTTATCGAAGAGAGCAAGCCACCCTACATGGTTCCAGCAGTAACAATGCAGATTGACAAGATACCTCTAAATCAAAACCAAAAAGTAAATAAGCGCGCGTTGCCCATGCCAGAGCGCAAGCAAGAAGATTTCGTGATGCCTAAGGGAGAAGTACAGCAAAAGATTTTTGACTGCATAGCAGAAGTCATTGGACATGGAGAATTTGGCGCAAACTCAGATATCTATAAGGCAGGGCTCACCTCCATTGGCGCAGTCAAGCTGAACGTGCTGCTGTCGAATGCCTTTGCGGGGGCAGTCATTCGCAATAAGGATTTAAAGGAGCATGACACAGTAGAAAAATTAGAAAAATTCCTGACAGACAGCAGCCGTGAGGAGACCTTTGAAAAACAGGAGACATACCCGCTGACTCAGACACAGAATGGTATTTTTGTAGAGTGCGCAGCCAACCCAGGAAGCACGATTTATAATATTCCTTTCCTGTTCCGCCTGGGAGAAAATGTTGATTTGCAACGTTTAAAAAAGGCGATAGAGGAGACGGTAGAGTCACATCCTTATATTAAGACGACGCTTATGCTGGATGATAACGGCGATATTTTGCAGAAACGCAAAGATGATTTTCCGTTTGAAGTTAAGATATGCAAGGAGCTGCAAAGGGAAGAACTGGTGAAACCGTATCAACTCCTTGGCGACAGGCTGTTTCGTATACAATTATTTGATACACAGGACGGCAACTATCTCTTCTTAGAATTCCACCATATTATCAGCGATGGGGAGTCCTGCGGTATTTTCCTCCGTGACATGAATGAGGCTTATAACGGAAAATCACTGGAAAAAGAAAAATTCAGCGGTTATGAGGTTGCACTTGTGGAGCAAAAAGCGCTGCAGGGACAGGAATATACCCTTGCCAAACAATACTATGATGGTATTTTTATGGGTTGCGACACCGATTTCCTTCCAGCTAAGGACCACAGGAAGGAGACGCCTGGAGTCGGCTTATATCAAAGGGCAGATCAAGCTGATATGAAAGCTCTGAGCCGCTTCTGCACCGACCAGAAGATTACCTTGAATACCTTGTTTACAGCGGCATTTGGATTCGTGACGGGACGTTATGTCTATAAAGATGAAGCAGTCTTTACAACCATTTATAATGGCAGAAATGATTCCAGGCTGTCGTCTACCATCAATATGCTGGTGAAGACACTTCCAGTTCACTGTAATCTGGATGGAGAAAAGGAGATTGGCTCTTACCTGAAAGAAACTGGCGAACAATTGGTGAACAGCATGAACGCCGACATCTATTCCTTTGCAGAAATCAGCAGGGCTTACGGTATTAAGGCGGATATTATGTTTGCGTTCCAGGGCGACAACTTCCTGTTTGATACGATTGCTGGGGAAAAGGCCATCAGTGAGAAGCTTTCCTTAGACACGGCAAAGGCGCCCTTGTCCATAGACGTAATGATAAATGAAAACGAGATCTGCTATCAGGTGGAATACCGCAGTGATATGTATGAAGAATCCACGATTGCCGGGCTGGTTGACAGTCTTTCGGTGGTAGTGCAGGAATTCCAGGATAAGAAACAGTTAAAGGAAGTCTGCATGGTTAGCCAAAAGGCACGCCAGGAGCTGGATCGCTATAATGAAACGGATTATGCAGTGGAGCAGACCACAGCAAACATATTGTTTGAGCGGCAGGCTGCACTTTATCCAGATAAAACAGCAGTAATCGCCTGCGGCAAGAGCCTAACCTTCCGTGAACTGAATGAGAATGCCAATAAGATTGCAAACCATTTCATTGAACTGGGATTATCCATCGAGCAGATGGTAGGCGTGATGCTGCCAAGAACGGTAGATGTCTATGCCACAAGGCAGGGCATTATGAAAGCAGGCGGCGCATTTCTGCCCATAGACCCCGAATACCCAGATGAGCGTATCAGCTATATTCTGGAAGATTCAAGAGCGGAATTTTTGCTGATGCCCAGAGCGATTGCAAAAGAGCGGAAAAAGCTGCTGGAAAATCTGTCTGCCAAAGTTTTGATTTTGGAGGAGCTTTTGGAACAGGATGGCAATACTAAGAATCCTAAGGTGGATATCCGTCCAGAGAACCTGTGTTACTGCATTTATACTTCCGGCTCTACCGGAAAGCCTAAGGGTGTCATGATTGAACATCGGAATCTGGTGAACTATGTGGATGATAACCCCTACAATGTAGAGGCCCAGTCCTATGTATACAATGCCACGGTATCACTGGCATTTGCGGCGATTACCTTTGACGTTTCCATTTTGGAGGAATGTATCCCACTGTACCACGGTATTACCGTCTGTATGGCAAACGAAGAGGAAATCCACAATCCACTTGCGCTTTCCAAATTGATACTGGAAAATGGCGTGGATATGCTGACCTGTACGCCGTCATTTTTAATCAATATTATTGACATGCCGGAGATGAAGAAATCCTTGTCGCAGATCAAGGTCTTTAACGTAGGTGCGGAGGCATTTCCAGAAGCGCTCTATGACAAAATTATGGCTCTGGGAACCAATCCCATTACCTTTAATGGCTATGGGCCCACCGAGACCACCATTGGCTGTGCCTTCGACCAGGTAACTGGGGATAAGATTACGATTGGCAAACCGATGTCAAACATTAAAATGGTAATGATTGATAAGTACCGCAACCTGCTTCCCGCCGGCGTACCAGGCGAATTATTGATTATTGGAAACGGCGTCGGCAGGGGCTATGTGGGCAAGCCTGAGATGACAGCAGACAAATTCATCCAGTTTGAGGGTATGAAGGCTTACCGCAGCGGCGATTTGGCCAAGTGGAACCACCATGGCAAGATTGAATTTATGGGACGTATGGATAACCAGGTAAAACTGCGGGGGCTTCGCGTGGAGCTGGATGAGATTGAAAATGTCATGAACCAGTACCCCACGGTCAAATCCAGCGTAGTGCTTGTAAAAGAAAAAGATTCCAACCAGTTCTTATGCGGTTATTTTGTGGCCGAAAGCCAGGTGGAGAAACAGAATCTGACCTGCTTCATGCAGAAATATCTGACGCCTTATATGGTGCCCAGCGTGCTTATGCAGCTTCCTGAACTGCCCCTTACCAATAACGGCAAGGTCAACAAGCGCGCCCTGCCAGAGCCAGAGTATACCGTGGAGAATAAGAATTATGTGAAGCCGCGCACAGAACTGCAACGTCAATTATGTGAAATCTTTGAGATGGCTCTCGGCGTGGATCAGATTGGCATCGAGGATGATTTCTTTGAAAACGGCGGTACTTCCCTATCAGCGTCTAAAGTGGCGATGAAGTGCATGAGCGCAGGCATTCAGGTAGCGTATGCCGACTTGTTCGAGTATAAGACGCCCTTGGAACTGGAACGCCATATCCAGAAGCTGCAGGGAGGAAGCGCTGCCACAGAAGGAGAGGAAAAGAGCGGTGAAGGACAGAGCGCCTTAGAGCAGGTGTTAAGCTGCAATGCGGTAGAGCATGTGGATGAGATTGTCCCATCTGCACTGGGCGATGTCCTGCTTACAGGCGCAAATGGCTTCCTGGGAGCGCACATCTTAAAGAACATGATAGACAACGAGGATAATGTAATATACTGCCTGATGCGCAAGGGCAAAGCCTCCACCTTGGAGAAACGGTTAAAGAGCATGCTGGTGTATTATTTCAGCAATCCCTATGAAGAATTATTCGGCAGCCGGATCCAATTGATTGAAGGGGATATCACAGACCCTGACAAGGTAGACAGCCTTGAGCAGTACGGCTTTTCCAGGGTTATTAATTGCGCGGCATGTGTGAAGCATTTCTCTGCGGATGACACTTTGGAGCAGGTGAATTATCAGGGCGTTTTGAATCTGATCCATTTGTGTAAAAAGACAGGGCGCGAGTTGATTCAGATTTCTACGGTCAGCATTGCCGGGGAGAATGTGGGCGGCAAATTCCCACAGGAGAAGAAACTGTATGAGAATGAACTTTACTTTGGGCAGAGCCTTTCCAATAAGTATATTGACACGAAATTCCGTGCAGAAAAGGCTGTCTTAGAGGCAGCGGCACAGGGCATGAAAGGCAAGGTTATCCGTGTGGGGAACCTGATGAGCCGCATCAGCGACGGTGAATTCCAGATAAACTCCGTGACCAACGGATTTATGCGCACCCTGCGGGGATATGTGGCCCTCGGCAGGTTCCCGGTGTCCATGCTGGATATGCCGACGGAATTTTCACCCATTGATTCTACGGCAGAGGCAATTGTCAAATTGTCTGCGGTTCAGGGCGGATTTACAGTGTTCCATGCTTATAGCAGTTATTTAATCCAGATGGCGGATGTGATAGAACAGATGAATGCGTCTGGCATTCTTGTGGAAACGGTCAGTGATGAAGATTTCAGGCAGGCGCTTTTTACAGCCCTGGAGGATGAGGAGAACAACGAACTGATCTCCGGCCTGATTGCCTATGCATCCAGTGATGCGGACAATAGCGCCGTCTACATAGATGCAGACAACAGCTTCACCACCAAAGCCTTGTACCGTCTTGGGTTTAAGTGGCCGATGCCAGACAGCGTTTACCTTAAAAATGCGCTGACAGCCCTTAAGACGTTGGGATTCTTTGATGGAAGGTTATAACAGACAGCACAGTCATCCAAACAGTTACAGGAGGATTCTATGGAGAGAAATGCGTTTTTAATCAATAAAAAAATCCACCAGTATATTCTGCCAGGAGTACTGATGACAGTTGCAATGCAGCTTGGCAATGTGGTGGATGGAATGATTGTCGGGAACCTACTGGGAGCGGAGGCGATGGCGGCGATTGAAATTTCTATGCCGATACTTTTACTGTTGCAGATGGCGGCTTTAATGCTTGCTATGGGCGGCGCGGCTGAAGCGGCTGTGTTTCTTGGGAAACGGGACATGGAAAAAGCCAGCGGGGTGTTCACCGCCTCGCTGGCAGCCGGGCTGGCAATATCAGTGTTTTTTGCGCTGTTTACGCCAATCCTGCCGGGGCCTGCAGCCATGCTGCTTGCCGGAAATAATGATTTAGCTGCGCTGGCTGAGCCGTATATTATGGTAAATGTTGCGGGAATCCCTATTCTGACAGTGGCCATTATTTTCTGTTATTTTATGAATGCAGATAACCATCCCCAGTTAGGAAGTGCGCTTTTCATCATTGCCAATGTAGTAAACCTGGTTCTGGATTTTGTGTTTATCCAGGGCTTTCATATGGGCATGGCAGGCAGCGCGCTGGCTACAGTGATTGGTTACCTGGTTGGAATGGCGCCGGTGGCAATTTATTTTCGTTCCAAACAGCGGATGCTGCGTTTGCGGAAACTGGATAAAAAAGCCTTGCAATACGTGAGGATTTCTATGAAGGCAGGAATCCCCAGTGCAGCCTTTACATTGATGTCAGCACTGAAATCTGTGATTATCAATTCTGCGATTGTACGTATTTTGGGAAAAGACCCTATGGCAGTCTATTCTGTTTGTGCCAATGCCGTGCTGATTGCGGAACTGTGTGTAGGGGGAATTATTGGACTGGTCCAGAATATTGCAGGGATTCTCTATGGAGAACGTGATTATTATGGCATCCGTACCCTCTGTAAAAGAGTGCTCACCTACAGTTACATGGCAATCGTCATCTTACTGGTGATATTTTTTGCCGTTCCCGGGTTGATTGCCGGGTTATTTGGAATCACAGAAGGCAATATGCTTGCAATGTGTGAGATGGCGCTGCGTATTTTTGCCTGCAGCTTTCCCTTTTATGTGTATAATAAATTCCTCATGTCCTACTACCAGACAATTTTACAGCCGGGCCTGTCTACGGTAGTGACTGTATTGCAGGGATTTGTGGTGATCGTGCCGCTTACCTTGGCAGGGATTTTCTTCTGGGGGCTTCCCGGTGTATGCCTGATGGCAGTAGTAAGCGAGGCGGTTACTATCTTTCTGGCTGCTCTCTGGCGGATCATGGGACAGCGCAGCGGAAAATTTGAGGCTGGCGGCGTCTATATGCTGCCGCAGATCACGGATGAGAAGTTCTTAGACTGTTCTGTTGAGAGCAATCTGGAAGAGGTGATTGCTTTTCGGGAAAAGCTGTTTGCATTCTGTGCAGACAACCGCATAAGTGAACGGGATGCCACGGTCCTTGGCCTTGCCGTGGAGGAAATTGCCGCCAATATTGTGCAGTATGGCTACCGCAGCGGGAAAAATTATATGGATATCAGTTTTACCATACAGGATGATAAGTACATGTTAAGAATCCGTGACGACGGCATACCCTTTAATCCGTTGGAGTATCAGCAGCAGAAGGAAGAAGCGGTGGCTTTAGGAGGGATTGCCCTGATTAAGAAGATGGCATCCGAATTCCAGTATATGCGGGTATTGAACATGAATAACACAGTGGTGGAGCTGAATATCCGAAAAAATTAGGATTTATCCCTAAATAAATATCAATTGTCCCGAAAAATACAGTTTGGGATAATATTTTGTTAATATGATATGGAGCATGAAAAGTGCTTTTGACACCCTGATTTTATGAAATGACAGTGAAAGAAAGGAGAAATACAATATGAAAAAACCGGTTTTTACAGGATTATCCCATGTATGCATTTTTGTGGATGATGTGATGGAGGCGTTTCGATATTATGAGAGGATTTTGGGCGCTGTTCCTAACCAGCATATTCCCCATTGGAAGAACAAAGGCTTTTTCCAGGCGGGAGGTTTTATAAAAGAAGCAGAAGAAGGGGATGTTTCTATTGGCTTTATGGATGTGCCGGGAACAAAGTTTACCATTGAACTGATGTGCTACCACAATCCTAAGGGCCGCCAGGAACCTGTGATTTTTAAAGCCAATGATATCAGCGGTGCCAGACATGTGGCGTTGAAAGTCATCAATATTGAGGAGGCTTTTGAATACATAAAGTCACAGCCGGACGTAACTTTAATTAATACCACAGAAGATTATAAGGTTTACCAGATCAGCAAGACACTGCCGTCAGATTTTCATTATTTTGATGAAGCCAAAGAGAAGGATGCCCAGGGCAAGCAGAAAGCGGCGGATATTTTGGGCAATACCAAATATTTTTATTTTATTGATAAGTACGGCCTGCAATGGGAGTTTGAGCAGGGACACACAGATATTGGAGATTAAGGAGAGACGAATATGAAGATCACAGAGAATTCAAATGGAAACCAGTTATGCATTTCCCTGGAGGGAAGATTAGATACGACAACGGCGCCAGAACTTGAGAAGGTTCTGTCCGGCAGTCTGGAGGGAGTAACGGAACTGACCTTTGACATGGGCGCCCTTGACTATCTGTCATCGGCGGGGCTGCGTATTCTTCTGGGTACACAGAAGCGGATGAACAAGCAGGGCAGCATGAAGGTTGTGAAGGTAAATGAGACGATTATGGAGATCTTTGAAGTAACCGGATTTGCCGATATCCTTACGATAGAGCCGTAAGTTTAGATGTGTTTGGGAATGCTATTAAGAGAAATGAGAGTGTATGAGCGAGCAGATATTTTCCGTTTCACTGGAGCAGAATGAGCAGTTTCTAAAAAAGGCATATGGGAAAGCATTGATTCCCTGTATTTTATCTATTTTAAGCGGTAATATTAATATTCTTGCAGATGGCATCCTTGTGGGACAGCGGCTCGGGACAGATGCCTTAGCTGCCATTAATTTTAGTTTACCAGTCTACCTTGTTTTGTGTATTGCCGGTTCCTTTATCGTATCGGGGACTGCCATCTGCGCGGCGGAGGCAATTGGAAATCATCAGAGCAGCAAGGCGCAGGAGCTTTACAAGATGTCGGTTTTCTGGTGCGTGCTTATCTCAGCAGTGATTACGGCGGCAGGGCTGTTGTGCATAAAACCTCTGGCAGGGCTGCTGTGTTCCCAGGAGGAGGTATCGCCTCTGGTAATGGAGTATGTGGGAGTGACCCTTGCCGGGACTTTGCCGAAAATACTCATTTACGTTCCCTTCTGGTATCTCAGGCTGGATGGGAGAAACCGGCAGGTCACATGGATGATGCTTGTGATGGGCGTGGGAAATGTCCTGCTGGATTTGTTGTTTTTGTATGTCTTTGACATGGGCGTGTTTGGGGCTGCCCTTGCCAGTGTGGCGGCAACAGCGCTCTCCTGTCTGTTGGGCTTCGTCTGGCTGTGCGGCAAAAAGAGCAGTTTCCCTTTGGGGATGTGTGTTGCCTGTAAGGGCATTTCTTTTGTGCGCATTGCCAAGGCGGGCAGTCCGTCCGCCTCGAATAATCTGTTTCAGACACTGCGTGTCATGGTGGTAAACATATTGCTTTTACAAAGCGGCGGAAGCGAATTGGTTGCAGCGTTTACGGCGGTGAACTGTATCAGCGCATTTGAGGAAAGCGTTACTGGCGGAGTGCCCCAGGCAGCATCTGCAATGCTGGGCATTTACAGCGGAGAACATGACAATCAGAGCGCGCGCCTGCTGCTGGCAAGGCAAATCAAGAGCGGTATCCCCTATTGTCTTTTATTTTCCGCTGCGATTCTTGCGGGGGCAGATTTGATAGCAGATGCGTATGGGCTGACGAAACCGCTGGGATTTGCCTTTTTGTGCATGTCGTTTGGCATGGTTCCTGCGCTGTGTAACTGTATTTTGTCCGGATACTATAATGTGTCGGGATATGCCATGTGGGCAAATGCCATTATTTTTCTACGCACGTTTGTTATGCCGTGTGCAAGTCTGTTTCTGCTTTGCCAGCAAAGCTTCAGTCCCTGGTGGTTTTTATTTACAGGTGAAATACTTACGTTGCTTGTCTGGTTTGCGGCGACAGGCATATATCAACATTTCCACAGGCGTTGTTCCCGTTTCCTGCTGATGGACCATACATTGGAGGAGACCGGAAGAGTTATTAATTTCTCTGTCCAGGGCAAGGATGAGGATATTTGCGACGCCAGCAGCAAGATTACAGTGTTCTGTGAGGAAAACGGCATGCTTCCCGGACAGGTCATGCGCGTGAGCTTGGCGATGGAAGAGATGATGACGTTGATTCTGTCTGTTAATGAGGAAAACAGCGTAGAATTTGACCTCCGGGTATATTCCCTAGAGGGCGTTATCGGCATCCGCATCCGTTACAGCGGCAGAGAATTCAATCCATTATGCAGCACAGAAGATAAAGGGCAGATGGGGGATGGCGCGCCGGGGAAAGAAGAAGGGCTTTATGATATGTATATGGGGATCCGCATGATTGAGGATATGGTGGAGGAGGCAATGTATCAGCGGACATTTGGCATGAATACAATTCAAATTTACATATGACAGGAGACAGTGGACAGAATGAAAACCAATTATGGAAAACTGGGGCAGGAATCTATAGATTTACTTAAAGATACCTCAAAACGGGCGGCCGAAGTGCAAATGCAGATACTCGATGAGCTTATGCACCGCAACCACGAAACTGTATATGGTAAGAAATATGGTTTTGGGGCAATTAAGACTGTCGGGGAGTTCCAGAAAAAAGTGCCGCTTTGTGTATATGGGGATTATGAGGATTACATTCTGCGAATGATTGCAGGTGAAGAAAAGGTTCTGACAGAAGAGCCGGCCGTTTATTATTGTATTAGTTCAGGCACTACCGGGGATGCGAAGTATCTCCCGCTTACGGAAACAGATTTAAAGATTCAGTATACTTATGCATACGGACTTCTTTTCGGCATGGTAAAAGATTATTACCGGGATTTGCCGGAAAATGAGGTCTTTGGCAAGATTTTCCAGATCGGGGAGTTTGCAAAGACTTACATGGAAAATGGCACTATGAACGGCATCCGTTCCGGGTGCGTTTACCAGTGGCTGGACAGGGACGGGCAATTTGATGCAGAAGATTACTGTGTACCCAAGGAAGTGTTGTTTCCTGATACGCTGGAAGATTTGCGTTATGTTAAGGTGAGGTTTGCCCTGGCAGAGCAGGATCTTTGTGCCATACATGGCGTCTTTGTCAACCGGGTAGCAGGGGTTTTGGACTATATCTGGCGAAACTGGGAAATGCTGCTGAAGGATATGGAGCTTGGAAGGGTGGATGAATGTGTGGACTTAAGCCCCAGGTGGCGGGAGTACGTAGAGCGGAAATTGCCACCCAACCCTTTGCGGGCAGCACAGCTGCGCCTTCTTTCCCATGATACGCTGCATAAGGGTATTATTAAGAAGATTTGGCCCAGGGTTCGGTATGTGCTGGCAATTGGCGGGAAATCCTTTGCTTATTATACAGAAAAGATGCAGGAATATGCAGGGGATATTCCCATCCATCCTTATGCCTATGCGGCTTCAGAAGGGATTTTCGGCATTGCAGAGAAGATGGATCAGACAGATCGTTATATTCTCTTTCCAGAGGCGGGGTTTTTTGAGTTTTTGCCACTAAATGAGGCGCAGATAGAAGAAAAACGGCCTTTATTTATGTGGGAGATTAACATCGGGGAACGGTATGAACTTGTATTTACAAACCACTCCGGGCTGTATCGCTATTGTATGGGGGATGTGATAGAAGTGGTGGATTGGTATGGGCAAGCTCCCATCGTACAGTTTTGTTATCGTAAAAATCAGGTACTCAATATTGCCGGAGAAAAAAGTAACCTGGAACAGCTTACAGAGGCTGTCAGACAGTTTGCGCTGCATATGCAATGTGAAATTATTGGGTATTGCGTACAGGAAGATATGTCAGACCTATTGCCACGGTATCAGTTTCATCTGGAATGTACAGATCTCAGCATTTCAGGTGCAGAAGATATTTTAGATGAGTGCCTGTGCCGTGTAAATTATGAATATCAGGGCTGCCGGAAGATGAATGAAATTGGCAAAGTTCGGATTTCCTATCTGTGCGCAGGAAGTTTTGGACGTTATGAGAAACAATTGGCAAAGAATGGCAAGATGATGGGACAAAGCAAGCAGGTCTGCATTCTGGACACAGAGGAAAAGAAGCAGTTTTTTGCTGGCAGGGAGAACAAACGCGCTGTTGGGGAAAGGAAGACGTAGAATGAAAAAAAGGATTACCGGACTTACGGGAAAATTGACCCTTGCCATCATAATCTTTGGCATTTTACTGGGGGCAATCATCAGTATCATTGGCTATCGGGAATTTACATCTGTATTAGAGCGACAGTACAATGATTCGGCTTATGAAATTGCAGAGACTGCGGCAGGTTACTTAAATCCAGACAAATTTGAAGAATATTTATCCACAGGGGACACGGATGAGGAGTACCACAAGATTGAAAAACGGCTGGATGATTTGGTGGATGCCACCAACACCACATTGATTTATGTGGCGAAGGTTGATACTTCAGATTACCGAACCCTTACTTATATTTATGACTCAGTGAACTCCGCCAGCGGCTTTGACCGTTATCCTCTAGGTTATACGGCAGTTGGCGTGACTGAGGAGTATGTGAATAATGTGCGAGGTATCATCACCAAAGGTGAGCGTGCCACGGAGTATCTTTATTCTTATTCGGAGGAATCTGGGGCCCATACAACCGCAGGCATTGCTATATATGATTCAAAAGGAAAAATTGTGGCAATCCTTGGCGTAGAGAAAGCTATGACAAGACTGGAAAATGCCCGAAATACCTATGTAAAAGACGTACTCCTTGGCGTCTTAGCCGCTGTCTGTCTGTTTCTCCTTGTGTATAGTATGTTCCTGTACCGGGAAGTCCTGCTGCCGATCCTTGCCATCACAGACGAAGCCAAACGTTTTGCGGATTCTAATACGCCCTCAGATAAGCTGTCCGCCATTAACAAGAATGACGAAATTGGCGTGTTGGCAAAGGCTGTGGGTAAGATGGAAACGGATATTGTGGAATATGTAGAAAATCTTACATTGGTCACTGCAGAGAAGGAGCGGATTGGAGCGGAGCTGTCCATTGCCACGCAGATACAGGCAAATATGCTGCCTGGAATTTTCCCGGCGTTTCCAGATAAAACGGAGTTTGATATCTATGCCACCATGAATCCGGCAAAGGAGGTCGGCGGTGATTTCTATGATTTCTTCATGGTAGATGACAGACATCTGGCGGTTGTCATGGCGGACGTCTCAGGAAAAGGCGTGCCGGCGGCGCTGTTTATGGTGATTGGAAAGACCTTGATTAAAGACCATACACAGCCAGGCAGGGATTTGGGTGATGTGTTCACAGAGGTCAATGACCTCTTATGCGAGTCTAACAGTGAAGGGCTGTTTATCACTGCCTTTGAGGGTGTGCTTGATCTTGTGAGCGGCGAGTTTACATTTGTCAATGCAGGCCATGAAATTCCGTTTATCTGCAAAAAGGATGGCAGCTATGAACCCTATAAAATCCGTGCGGGCTTTGTGCTTGCCGGCATGGAAGGGATACGTTATAAGTGCGGCACGATGCAGTTATCCCCCGGTGACCGGCTTTTTCAGTATACAGACGGCGTAACAGAGGCAACGGATAAGGACGGCAGGCTCTATGGCATGGGACGGTTGGGAGAAATCCTTACACAGAATGCAGCTTTACCGCCGATGGAACTGTTGGGCAAAATCAAAGAAGATATTGATGTTTTTGTGGGCGATGCGCCGCAATTTGATGATATTACCATGTTATGTCTGGAATACAGGGAGAGGATGCATAATGAAGGAATTAAAAATTGATGCTACAGTAGAAAATATAGAAAAAGTGACAGCGTTTGTAGATGAGCAGTTAACACAGCTGAATTGCCCGATGAAAGCGCAAATGCAGATTAACATTGCCATTGACGAGCTTTTTGGCAATATTGCGCACTATGCCTACAATCCCAAGACAGGTTCGGCAACTGTCCGTATTGACGTCTTGGAGGACCCTCTTTCTGTGGTGGTGACGTTTATCGACAATGGCAAGGCTTATGACCCGCTTGCCAGAAAAGACCCTGATGTGGCGCTTACGGCGGAAGAACGGGAAATTGGAGGACTTGGCATCTACATGGTGAAGAAATCCATGGATGAGATTTCTTATGAATATAAGGATGGGCAGAATATCTTGCGCATTAAGAAAAAGATATGATCAGAAGTTATGCAGGCTTTAGAATGAAAAAATTGTAATAGTGGCTGATTCCGAAAACGTATGCAGACCGGATACGCGGCAGGACTCGGCGGCAATGCATTCCCTGTAAGCACCCTCCACTTCTTTCTGAATATATTAGTAAAAAAGAAAGGAGTTGGAATATTTTGAGTTTTCATGAATTATTTTGGGGAATCCTGGCAATTCTTGCTGTTTTGACAGTGATCCTGTTCTGCTGCAGAATCCATCGGCGCAGGAGGGCCAAATGTCTGGTGAAGCAGAAATGCGAACAGGAAAAATACCAGGAAATCAACCGGGCATTGGAACCCTTCGGATTTGCCTACAGCCTGTCCAAAGACATTTTCTATTCGTTGGAAAACGCCTGGCAGAAAAATTTCGGCTATGGAAAAATATATGATGAAATGGCCCCTGCAATGAATATGATGATTGACTGCGAACCCATTTATTTTGAATATGGGGGAAAGCGCCGGATGATTGAATTCTGGAAAGGGCAGTATGGAATTACCACTGGCGCTGAAGTGGGAATTTATATAGAAAAAGAAAGAAGCGGACATCAGAATCCGGAAGATGTTTTTTACGACTGTGTATCTGAGGAAGATCAGCTTCCCATTCATATGAAGCTTTACAAAAACGGCAAACTGCTGTTTCAGAGAATCGAATGCCACTGGTGGCTGACAGGCTTTGTACTGGGGAAATTTTCCTATCCGGGAGAACTGATCCTGGAAGCCTCCATTACTTTTGAGGACAGAAAAATGATGGAGGAATTCATCAAAGGCTGTTACCGGGCAGGATATCAGCCGGAGGATCTGCGGATATTCCGCAATCAGGTATCCCTGCGCATCTATCAGCCCAAACATCCCCAGACCTCCCTTTATGGGAAATTATTCCGGAAATTTATTCAGTGGCAGAACTGCCATAACTGTAAATTATATCACAGAATCACAAAAGACTTCTCCCGAACCATTGACAAATTATATTATCTGATGTTGGCGTATCCCAGAATTTTTGCTTTTATCACTAAAACAGGACGCATTGCCTGGGAGAAACAACAAAGATGAGCCGCACCGAAAGGAAACTGAATCAGGCTTATGAAAATGCCCTCTGCGTCCCCATCCACCTGGGCAGCCGCATTGTGCTGATGAGCGACTGCCACCGGGGCATCGGCAACTGGGGCGATAATTTTCAGTCAAACCAGAATTTGTTTTTTGCTGCGCTGCAGTACTACAACCGGAGAAATTTCACCTATATTGAACTGGGAGACGGAGATGAGCTGTGGGAAAACCGGGATCTGCAGGAAATTGTGCGGATACACAGCAATCAGTTCTGGATTATGGGAGAGTTCTACAAAAATCAGCGGTTTTATATGTTATACGGCAACCACGATCGGAAAAAGCAACAGCAAAAGTACTTTCAGACGAAATGCAGATCCTATTACTGTGCAGTGGAGGACAGTGAAAAAAACCTTTTTCCGGATATGAAAGTCTATGAAGCCATCCGTCTGATTGAAACCTGCAGCAAAACAGAAATTTTTCTGGTGCACGGGCATCAGGGTGATCTCCTTAACGATACGCTCTGGAGGCTTACCCGTTTTCTGGTGAGATATCTCTGGCGTCCTCTGGAACTGGCCGGATGCAACGATCCCACCAGCGCAGCTAAAAATTACCGGAAAAAGGAAAAGACGGAGAAGCGACTGGCAGAATGGGCCGGCAAGTACCAGAGGCTTCTGGTGGCCGGCCATACCCACAGACCGGCATTTCCCAAGCCCGGAGAAGGTTATTACTTTAATGACGGAAGCTGTGTCCATCCCCGCTGCATCACCGCCCTGGAACTGGAACGGGGAAATATTTCCCTGGTAAAATGGAGCGCTAAGGTGCGGGAGGACAACGTGGTTTATATCGGCAGGGATGTGTTGGAAGGGCCGCAGCCTATACTGGAATATGGAAAATTCCAAACCGTTTGAGAAATATTACTCCGGCGGTTAAATATCGCAAAAATCATTTTTCTTAATGCGACAGCTTCATAAGAAAAAATTAAGAATTAAAAGAAGAAATATAAAACACTCATATGGTAGTCTTAAGCTATCACTAAGACAGCATATTCAGGGAAACCGGAAAGACGGGTGTTTGATATGAAGATATGCAAAGAAAATTATGTATCACAATTGAGGCTTCATAACGGAAAAGCACTGGAATTTTTCATTATGGAACAGGGAGAGCGTATGATCTCCATTATCAGAAAACATTTATTTACCCTGCCGCATCTTCAGCAGGAATGCCTTCTGGATACCATCAGAACCATTTGGAACCATATCGACAGCTTTCATTATAAAAATGAATTTGATAACTGGATTGGCGCCGTTGCCAGATACCGCTGCCTGGAATTTCTGAAAATCCATCAGAAAGAGGCCACCATCGCCTGGCTGATCGAAAAGGAAATTGCAGAAGAGAAGGAAGTAATGGTAAGCTGTCTGAATCCCAGGGAACAGGAATTGTTTTACCGCTTTTATGTGGGAGAAGCGTTTGAGGCAGCCAACCAGAAGGGCGCTGATGTAGTTTACCATGATATGTACGAGTTGCTGAACCGGATTGATACTGATATCTTTGAATATGAGAAAGAACAGCTGACGCCGGAAGAAAAAGAGGCGCTTTGCCGTCAGCTGCAGTCTCTTTTAAAAGAGAAGAAGCGCAGGTTTTCCCTGAAAAAATATTTTAATTTCTGTTTTCAAAATACAGCTTTTATGAATTGTTAAATGGATGGCCATGCGGCCCGCCGGACGGCAGGCTGGGCATGATGGCAGTTTACTATGAAAGCCCCTGGCTTCCATAGCATGGATGGCCATGCGGCCCGCCGGACGGCAGGCTGAGCATGATGGCAGTTTACTATGAAAGCCCCTGGCTTCCATAGCATGGATGGCCGTCCGGCGGGCTGAGCATGATGGCAGTTTACTATATAGTTACAGCAAGGCTCTTTCGCAATTGCGGGAGAGCCTTGCCGTTTCCGGAATTTATTCCTCTCATCAGGCGGCCGCAGCATTCTTCTTATCCTTGAAGGCAGCCTTTAACAGAATCGGTGTGATTACCGTGGTAATTACTACCGTTACTACGATAGGCGCATACAGCTTATCGCCGATCAGCCCCAGCGCTTCTCCTTTGTTGGCTACGATCAGGGCAACCTCCCCTCTGGAAATCATTCCGATTCCAATCTGAAAGGATTCTTTGGAGGTATAACCCATGAGTTTCGCCCCCAGGCCGCAGCCCAGAATCTTGGTTAGAATCGCCACCACCAGAAGCAGCAGCGTAAAGGTAATCAGACTGCCGGACATGGAGCTTAATTCCACCTTCAGGCCGATGCTTGCAAAAAATACAGGAGCCACCAACAGATAGGATACCGTGTCAAATTCCCGGTAAATGACTTCGCGTTTGGTGCTGTGGCTCAGCACAAGCCCCGCCACATAAGCGCCGGTGATGTCTGCCACGCCGAAAAAGTGCTCTGCGCAGAAAGACATAACAAGACAGAAGGCAAAGGTCATAATAACATGGCGCCGGTTGGGCCTTGGGTCCAGGGAAACCCATTTCTGAATAATATAGAAGAAGCCAACGCCAAACACAATGGCAAAGGCAAAAAATCCCACGATTTTCAGCAGCACAAGCACAATATTGGTGCTGGGGTCCGCCATACTGGTAATGACAGTCAGAGCCACAATTCCCAGAATATCATCAATAATTGCCGCGCCCAGAATGGCAGTTCCCGCCTTGGTGGAAACCTTTCCCATTTCCTTTAAGGTTTCTACGGTAATGCTGACAGAAGTAGCTGTTAAAATAATACCGATAAATATATTCTGCATCAGTTCACTGGCTGACAGCTCCGGAGAAGCCACGCGGCATGCCATTGCAATGCCGAAGCCGCCGGCTAACGGAACCAGCACGCCGAAAAGGGCCACTATAAAAGACGCCAGGCCGGAACGCTTCAGTTCTTCCGTATCTGTTTCCAGTCCCGCCATGAACATTAAAACAATCACGCCGATTTCTGATACCTGATTCAAAAATCTGCTGCTGTGCAGCAGACCCAGGAAGGCAGGCCCCAGAATCAATCCGGCAATCAACGCCCCCACCACCTGAGGCATATGAGCTTTTCTTGTCACAAGTCCCAGTAATTTTGTGCTCATAAGAATAATCGCTAAATATAACAGGTAATCATAATTCATAATATTTCCTCCATCCCGCTAAAATAATTCTTAGACATTATACCTATGTATCTCCAAAAAAACAAGTCAAAAAATTGCCAATAATAAACAAAATCCCACCCGGTTTTGGTAAAAAATATACGATCTTTTAAATAAGAAAGAATGGACTTTTCAAAGGAGATTTACTGTGATAGAATCACTGTACTGACATTACACATGCGAAAGGAATCTGAACATGAAAAAAAATATTTTGCTGATTGCCACAGGCGGAACCATCGCTTCCCAGAAATCAGAACACGGACTTGCCCCGCTGATTCAGGCAAAAGAAATTTTATCTTATATTTCGGATGTTTCCCAGTTCTGCAATCCGGACGCCATACAATTGTGCAATATTGACAGCACCAACATGGAGCCCCGCCACTGGAAGGAGATGGTAAGGGCCATCCGTGACAATTATGACAAATACGACGGATTTGTCCTTGCCCATGGGACAGACACAATGGCCTATACCGCGGCGGCTCTGTCCTATATGATACAGAATTCCTGCAAACCTATCGTTATCACCGGCGCCCAGAAATCCATTGATCTGGAAATTACAGACGCCAAAACCAATCTGCTGGACAGCTTTTGCTATGCAGCAGATGAGAATTCCCAGGGCGTCCAGATTGTATTCGGCGGAAAAGTGATTGCAGGCACCCGCGCCAAGAAAATCCGCTCCAAAAGCTACAATGCCTTTGACAGTATTGATTTTCCTTTTCTGGCCATGATACAGGACGGCCGGATTATGCGCTATATTCCCGCCCTGCCGTTCCAGGAAAAAGTGACCTTTTACGAGGAAATGAACGACAATATTTTTCTGATGAAGCTGATTCCCGGAATTTCCCCCAAAGGACTGCGGTTTTTGTTTGAACAGTACGACGCCATTATCGTGGAAAGCTTCGGGGTAGGAGGAATTCCCGCTTCCATTTCCGATATGTTTTATGAACTTCATGAGACGTATCCGGAAAAAATAATTCTGATGGCAACCCAGGTGGCCCATGAAGGCAGCGATATGACCGTCTACGAAGTAGGAAATAAAATCAAGAAGGAATGCCGGTTCCTGGAATCCTATGACATGACCTTAGAGGCCGTCATTGCCAAAACCATGTGGATGCTGGCCAATAAAGAGTGCAGAAAAGACATGTTGGAAGAGATCTTTTATCAGAAAATAAATTATGACTTAATTTTTGACCCGCATGTCTGAGCGGCCGTAAGCCGTAAAGTCCTTTTACAGAAGGAGCATGCCGTACATACCGGCCGCCTCAGCGGGTTTTTCGGTTAATATATTCTGTTTTATATTTGGAATATACAATTTTCTGGCTGTGGTACAATCCGTAATAACCGGAAAGCATGTAGCCCAGAGCCACCGAAAGCAAAAAATAAGGCATTCCCTGAAAGCCAAAAAGCTCAAAGCAGATGAACAGGGAAGTGATGGGACAGTTGGTAACGCCGCAGAACACGGCCCCCATTCCCGCAGCAGTGCACAGATCCGGCGCAAATCCCACCAGATTTCCAAAGAGGCAGCCAAATGTGCCTCCGATAAAAAAGGAGGGGACAATTTCGCCGCCTTTAAATCCTGCCCCAAGGGTTACAGCCGTAAAGAGAATCTTTAATGCAAAGGCATAGGGCAGTACGTGGTGTTCTTCAAAGCACCGGGCGATGATGGGCATGCCGGCCCCGTTGTAATCCTGATTTCCCACAAGCAGGGTCAAAAGCGCAAGCAATGCGCCTCCTGCGCAGATCCGAAGGTAGGGATTGGAAAAATATTTCTTATAAAGAGCTTCTCCCATGTGGAGGGCAATGCAGAACAATGCGCTGACAATGGCGCAGAGAACCGCAAGAACTGCTATTGTTATGCCGGAGGAAAGTGTGAATTCCGGTATGGAATGCAGCAAAAACTGTTCCGGCTCAATCCGCCAGTACTCTGCAATTCCCTGGGCCAGCAGAGAGGAAACCACACAGGGAACCAGGGCAGCGTAGTGCATAATTCCCACACTGACCACCTCCATGGAAAATACAGCGGCAGCCAGAGGCGTGCCAAAGAGAGCGGAAAAAGCCGCGCTCATTCCGCACATAATCATAATATGCTGATCCTTTTCATCAAATTTCAGGAGCCTGCCCAGAGAATTGCCGATACTGCCGCCAAGCTGAAGGGCGGCGCCTTCCCGGCCTGCGGAACCGCCGAACAAATGTGTCATCACTGTGGAAATAAAAATCAGAGGAGCCATCCTTAAGGGAATATGCTTTCCGGAATGAATGGCGGACAGCACCAGATTGGTGCCTGCGTCCTTCTCATCATGCATCATATGATAGGAGCCTACGATCAAAAGTCCTGCAGCCGGCAGCAAAAGTACAAGCCAGGGATAGGTTTCCCTGGTTTTCGTTGCGTAAAAAATGCAGTAGTGAAACACAGCTCCCACGGTGCCTACCAGAATCCCGCTTAAAATAGAAAATAAAAGCCATCTCAGGAAAATCAGAAACCGCTTGCCAAAATGCCTTACATAATGTTCCAGTTCTTTCAGAATCATATCAAAGCTCCCGTTCTTTTTGTTTGTCTTAATCTTATCATCCGTCAGGCAAAATAACAAGGGGATTTGTAAGGTTATTGTAAGGAAAAGTCATCTTTCTGTTAAGGCAGAACGGGTATGATGCAATCAGTAAGAAAGATATGAAGGAGGATATAAATAATGTGGTCGAGAAAAGAATTAAAAGAAACAGCCAGACGGCAAATCAGCCAAAATCATTGGAAAGCGGTGCTGGTGGCCCTGGTTTTTACTTTTTTTTGCGGAAGCTTCGGCAAATTCAGTTCCGCCGGAGGAACTTTCAAAAAACTTACTGATTCGGATTCCTCTCAGAAAACGGAACAGGAATACTATGAGGAGGAACGGCTGAACGATGAAGCAGACATAGTTCTGGAGGAAGGGGCCTTAATGTTTCTCATCATCCTGTTTATAATTATAACGGTGATTGTCTTAGTGCTTCTTCTGATTCTGCTGCCACTGAGTATTCTGGTGTTTAATCCTCTGGAAATAGGCGTTTCCCGGTTTTTTACCAGGAACTTAAAGGAGCAGGCTCAGGTAAAGGAAATGTGCTTTGCCTTCGACCGCAGTTATAAAAACTGCGTCAAAGTCACCTTTTTCCGGGATCTTTATATTCTCCTGTGGGCCCTGCTTTTTATCATTCCCGGCATTGTAAAAAGTTATGAATACCGTCTGGTTCCCTACATTCTGGGAGAATGCCCAGGCATGGAGCGGGAGGAGGTTCTGAACTTAAGCAAAACCATGATGTATGGAAACAAGTGGAAATCATTTGTACTGGACTTATCTTTCCTGGGATGGTATCTTTTAAATGGACTGACGCTGGGAATTCTCGGGGTGTTTTACCTGAATCCCTACGTCCGCCAGACGAACGCCGCCCTTTACATGACCTTAAAGGAGCAGTATCTGCAGGGCAGAACTATCTCTGATTAGCAGGAGGAACACATTATGGCATATACAATTCTCATCGCAGACGACGAAAAAGAAATCCGGGACTTGCTGCGGCTGTATCTGGAAAAAGACGGTTACCGGGTATTGGAAGCGGAAAACGGGCTTTCAGCTGTTTCCCTTCTGGAGCAGGAAGAAATCGACATGGCGCTGTTAGACATTATGATGCCGAAACTGGACGGTTATCAGGTTTTAAAGCAGATACGGGAACGCAGCAATATTCCGGTGATGATACTTTCCGCCAAAAATCAGGATTCCGACAAGATTCTGGGACTGGATCTGGGCGCCGACGACTATCTTTCCAAGCCCTTCAATCCCATGGAGGCAATGGCCAGAATTAACTCCAATATCCGAAGATTCTATTCACTGGGGGCCAAAAGCCGGGAGTTAAAGCAATTGACCGTTAAGGATCTGCGCCTGGACACCGAATCCTGCCTGGTATATAAAAATGACGAACCCATTGACTTAACCTCTGTCGAGTATAAGCTGCTCCGGCTGTTTATGGAGCATCCGGGCAAAGTGTATACCAAACAGCAGGTATATGAAAATGTATGGGGCGAAGCATACGCCATCGCGGACAACAATATTATGGTATGCATCAGCCGCCTCCGGGCAAAACTTTCACAAGACAGCGGGGCCTATATAAAAACTATCCGGGGACTGGGCTACCGCATGGAGAAATAACAATGAAGCACAACACATGGAAATGGTTTTTAATCCGCCGGTTTTTACTGATTTTAATTCTGGTTTCCCTCAGCGAAAGCCTGCTGAATCTTTTCTACGGCAGAATGTTTTATCCGTGGTTGGAAGAAAAATTCCACATCAATTTTTTTATGGCAAAATGGGAGCAGGAGCAGACGCTTGGACTGCTGCTTCGGGGCGTTATTTATTTTTCCGTCACAAGTCTCGGCAGCCAGTTTCCCGATATCGCGGTCCTGGGACTTCAGAGGGCGGCGGAACGTTTTGCCGGACAGCAGATGACGGATTATATCATGGGACAGACCAGACACATGTCCGGCCGGGAAGCCCGGATTTATCTGGCGGGAACGGCTGCCTTAACCATTCTCATTGTAATCACCCTGCTGCTTCCCTATTTGCTTGCAGCTTTGGCTTTCAGCCGGATGGTGGCGCTTCATATCCGGCAGATAGAAACCTTAGAGCAGCAGCAGCGGGAAGAATATGACAGACGCAGGAACCTTCTGCTTTCAGACGTGGCCCACGATCTGAAAACTCCCATGACCACGGTAGCCGGCTATGCCAGGGCGCTGCTGGAGGAGCAGGATGCGCCGGTCAGGGAATATCTGGAAGCCATCTACGGAAAATCCATGCAGATGAGCGGTTTAATCAGCCTTCTGTTTGAATATGTAAAACTGGACAGTGAAGGGTATCAGCTGAAAAAATCCCAGGAGAATCTATGGGAGCTTCTGCGGGAATGCGTGGCCAGTCTGTATCTGGATTTTGAAGAAAAGGAAATGGAAATCTCTGCGGACATTCCGGAAGAACCTCTCTGGTTCCCGGCAGACAAGCTGCAGTTTCAGCGGGTCATCTCAAATTTGCTGAACAATGCCATCCGGCATAATCCCAGAGGAACCAGGGTTCTGGTAAAAGCCGCTGCAGAAGAAGAAACAATCCTTATAAGAATCAGCGACAGCGGAGCAGAGATTTCTGAAGAAATTGCAGAATATATTTTTGATCCCTTTGTGTCGGGAGATGAATCCCGCCGCAGTAAAGGCGGAAGCGGACTGGGCCTGTGCATTGCCCATAAAATCATCGCCATGCACCAGGGAAGCCTGACTTTAGAACAGAACCACTCCCAAGGGGAGACAAAGTCCTTTGTAATCCGGCTGCCAGCGGCAGAAGAAACACTTCGTTGACAAAAAAGAACAGACTGGGTATGATAAGTACGGAAAAACTATTGCGGAAAGGAGTATATCAGCCATGGCATCTTATACCATCGGCGAATTAATCCGTGATGCCAGAGAGCGCCTGCATTATTCCCAGGAGGAACTCTGTTACGGAATCTGTACCCCGTCCACCCTGTCCAGAATTGAAAACGGCCTGCAGACGCCGGGCAGAAAAACACTGGAAGGGCTGATGCAGCGTCTTGGGGTTGCTGACCGGATTTATTATTTTTATCTGAACTTGGAAGAACGGGAACGGTACGAACTGGAACAGCAGTTAACACGCTGCCTGGGAAACAGGGATTTTGAACAGGCCGAGCAGCTTGCCGCCTCCATGGAAGCGGGAATAAGGAATCTGCCCGTCAATTCTGTCTCTCTGAAAATGGAACGGCAGTATCTTGCCTTTGCCAGAGCATTAATTGAAAAAGAAAAGGGCAGAACCGCCGAATGGGTGCTGCATGAATTGCTGCATGCCATTCATTTGACCATACCGGAGTTTGACGGAATACATATTTATTCCAGGCTATTAACATACCATGAAATTGCCATTCTCAATAGCATCGGCTGCGCTTATCACAGTCTCGGAAAAGTATTGGACGGAATCCGGCTGCTGTACGGCCTGAAAGAGTATGTGGAATGCCATACCATGCACGGAGATGAGATATCTTCCAAATATCCCATGATCCTGCAGAACCTGTCCTCCTGGCTTGGGCAGGAAGGGATGCACAAAGACGCCCTGGAACTCTGCCAGGCAGGCATCGACTATTGCATTAAGTATGGAAAACTGCATACATTTCCCATGCTTTTGTGCAACAAAGCCTGTGCGCTGGCAGCGTTAGAGCAATATGATATGTCAAAAGATTTTTTTAATCAGAGTATCGCCGTTTTTCAGGCAACCAATCAGCAAGAACACGCTGAACAGGTGAGAAGCTATGCCATGATACATTATGGCATCATTTTATAACATTTCAATATGTTTCTTCCACGTTTCCCAGGAAAAACCCTGCTTTTGCACAATGTCATTAACTTAAGAAAAAGCAATACCGGATAGCTTTACACCCATCCAGGGGGTAAAGGACATCCGGTATTGTTCTGGAAAATTAATTCTAATAT